>CADCQC010000427.1 GCA_902803455.1 uncultured Prevotellaceae bacterium | reverse complement strand
TTCGCTCCGACTGTCAGTTGGAGCACTGGAATTGAAGAACTCAGCAATGTGGCGCTACACCGAGTGGCCTTTGCCTCTTCGACAGTTGATTATAACCATGTAGCACATTTGGTGACTGATGGCTTGTATGACCATCGTGAGCCGGCAATATTAACGGTAAGCACACCCGATGGAGTCTTGCCGCGCAAGGAGGCGGAATGGGCTGTTGACGGGGGCAAATATTCAAGGAATATCCTGATGGGAAGTCATTCTTGGCTGCAATATGACTGGAATGAGCCTGCTCCTGCCGTTTGTCCGGCAAAACTCAAGATTCAGGGCATGGCTATTTATGATGACAAGATTGCGACAAAAGGGTATAGCCTACGGGTACAGATTTCCACCGATGGGAAGAGTTGGCAGACCATAGGTGAACTGGAAGGCGATGGATTGCCTGGTGAACTGCTGCATTACAAACTCCACTCTGACCCCAATAAGCAGGAGGAACAGAATTTATTGCCCGCCAGAGTCTTGCAAGAGACCATTCGGTTGGATGCGCCACGTTTCTCGAATCACCTGCGTGTGTTGTTTGATATGGAGGGAGTTGCCCATTGGGACATCCGCGAACTACAGTTGATTGATGACGAAGGCAAGGATGTGGAACTGCTGTCTTCACGACAGTTTTGCAGTATGTGGATAAGCAATGGTGGGGGGGAGCAGTGGCTTTACACCGATTTGGGAAGTGTCTTGCCTGTTGAGCAAGTGAAGCTCTACTGGTTCCAGGCACCTAAACGGGGACGTATCCAGGTGTCGGATGATGCCCTCTCTTGGACAACGATTGCCGACATCTCTGCTGAAACCATTCCTAAAACCAATTGCCGCTATGTAAGGGTGCTGATGGAGGAAGTTGGAGATGCTGGCTATTACGCATTGCGTGAGATGGAAGTGCTGTCGAGGCGGCAAAAGCTATACACCCCGCATGCCGTTGCTGGCAAACGTGGAAACCGCTATGAATTGAGCGGCGGAAACTGGTGTTTGCAACGGGCCTCCGAGGTGTTCGCTACCGGTGAGGAAATAGCCTCCAAGGGCTTTGACACCAGCAAGTGGATTGCTGCCACAGTGCCAGGTACGGTGCTGGCTTCATATATGAATATCGGCGCTGTACCGAATCCCAACTATGCGGATGATGTAGACCAGATATCTGAGTCGTTCTTCCGGTCTGATTTTTGGTATCGTGATGAGTTCGAAATCTCAGAACTTGCCGATGATGGTCAGCAATGGCTCAATTTCGATGGCATCAACTGGAAAGCTAATGTCTTTCTGAATGGACAGTATCTGGGACGCATCGAGGGGGCTTTCATGCGGGGAAAGTTCAATGTGACTGGCTTGCTCCGTAAAGGAAACAACTATCTTGCCGTGGAGATCTTGTGCAACGACCACTTTGCTGCCATCAAGGAGAAGGACGAGAATACGACACAGTTCAATGGCGGCATCCTTGGTGCTGACAACCCCACCTTCCACGCTTCCGTCGGATGGGACTGGATCACCACCGTCCGCGGCCGTGAGGCGGGTATTTGGAACGAGGTGTATCTCACCACGTCGGGTATGGTCACCGTCAGCGACCCTTATGTCCAGACGATTCTTTCTGAAGACCACAAGACTGCTGCCTTACATCCATCCGTATTCGTTCGCAATAACGACAACAAAGCCGTCAAGGGTACGTTGAGCGGTTACATTGGTGAGGTGCGTTTTGAAAAGACCGTCACCTTGCCTGCCCATGCTGAACAGGAAATCATTTTCACCCCAGAACAGTTCCCCCAACTGATGGGTAGCAACTTCCGACTGTGGTGGCCCAACGGCTATGGTGAACCTTATCTTTATGACGCCGGCTTCACTTTTGCACTTGAGGCTTCTCCGTCCTCCTCCATCAGTTATAAGGCCGGACTGAGAGAGATGAAGTATGTGGATGCGACAGACTCCTTGCGCATTTATGTGAATGGACGCCGCTTCATACCGCTCGGCGGAAACTGGGGCTTTGACGAACACAATCTGCTTTATCGTTCACGTGAATATGATATCGCCGTGGGGTATCACCGTGACATGAACTTTACGATGATTCGCAATTGGGTGGGGCAGATTGGCGACGAGGCTTTCTATGAGGCTTGCGATCGCCATGGCATCATGATCTGGCAGGATTTCTGGTTGGCTAATCCTGCCGACGGCCCCGACCCATACGACAACGTTCTCTTTCTCGGCAATGCCTATGATTACACTCGTCGTATGCGGTCTCATGCCAGTATCGGACTCTATTGTGGACGTAACGAGGGATTCCCTCCCGAGGCCATCGACCGAAAGTTGCGTGAATATGTCCATCTGCTTGCGCCTGGCATGGAGTACATCTCGCACTCTTCTGCAGAGGGTGTCAGTGGAGGCGGTCCATACCGCGCCTTGTCCATGAAAGAGTATTTTGGGAAACAGAGCGGAAAAATACACTCTGAGCGAGGCATGCCCAACGTCATGAACATCGAGAGTCTGCACCGCACCTTCAGCCCCGATGCTCTATGGCCGCAATCACTCCAATGGGGTCAGCATGATTTCACCTTGCAAGGAGCACAACGTTCATCGGAGTTCAACCGCTTGGTCAGGGAAGGGTTTGGTGATGCAAAGAGTGCCGAGGAGTTCAGTCGTCGGGCGCAGCTCATCAATTACAACGGATATCGCGGCATGTTTGAGTCGACGAGCAAGAGTCGTGCTGGCCTGTTGCTCTGGATGAGCCATCCCTGTTGGCCATCGATGGTCTGGCAGACCTACGACTACTATTTCGACCCGACGGCAGCCTACTTCGGAGCAAAGAAAGCCTGCGAACCGCTCCACATCCAATACAACGCCATGACAGACAGCATCGAGATTGTGAACCATTCTGCAGGCAACATGACGAAAATCAATGCCACAGCCACTATCTTTGACCTCAATGGAAAGCGTGTCCGCCAACTGAAGACTCAAATCAACAGTTCCGATGACAGCACCCTG
>CADCQC010000426.1 GCA_902803455.1 uncultured Prevotellaceae bacterium | reverse complement strand
CCCGAGTTAGGTTGGGAGTACTCTAAGACTTGGAACTTCGGTCTCGACTTCTCACTCTTCAATGGACGTCTCTCTGTAGCATTCGAATACTATACACAGAAGACCAACGACATCCTGCTCGATGTCTCCATGCCTTCTACTTCGGGCGTGAGCAGCTTCACCGGCAACATCGGTAAGACACAGAACAAAGGTTGGGAGTTCACCCTCAACGGCATCATCCTCGACAACAAGAACGGATGGCATTGGGAGGCTGGCATCAACCTCTACGCCAACCGTAACAAACTGGTGGCACTTGCTTCTGGAGAGGAACAGGATGAAGCTAACCGCTGGTTTGTCGGTCACCCCATCGATGTCATCTACGACTATGAGTACGATGGCCTTTGGAATCAAGAGGATGTCTACACTGTAACAAAACCTGATGGTACAACCACCACTAACTTCGAGATCCTCGAGCCGGGTGGCAATCTCGGTATGATCAAGGTGAAATATAATGATGACGTGCTCGACTCAAACGGCGTTCCCACCCGTGAGATCGGTCCCGATGACCGCCGTATTCAGAGTATGGAGCCAGACCTCATCGGTGGTTTCAATACTACTGTGGCTTACAAGAATTTCGACCTGACCGTCATCGGAGCCTTCCAGATTGGTGGCAAGCTCATCAGTGCTATCCATTCTTCAAATGGTTACCTGAACATGCTCACCGGTCGCCGCGGACAGCTTGACGTGGATTACTGGACAGAAGAGAACACTGGTGCCAAGTACCCGAAACCAGGTGGTATCCTCAGCAGCGATAACCCCAAGTATGGTTCCACACTCGGCTATTTTGATGCCGGTTATCTGAAGGTGCGCGCCATTACTCTTGGATACAACTTTGACAAACTGAAGGTTATCAAAGATTTCGGCATCAGCCGCCTGCGCCTCTATGCTACTATCCAAAATCCGTTTGTGCTCTTCTCACCGTTCAACAACGAGAGCGGACTTGATCCTGAAACCAACTCTTGGGCTAACCAGAACACTGCAGTGGCATACGGTGAGTATTCCGGTAAGCACAGAATGCCTATCGTGGGTTACAATACACCTGCTACGCGCAACTTCCTCTTTGGTGTCAACGTGACCTTCTAATTGACAGTGGATGATTGAAAAAAGACAATATAGAAAATAAACGAATATGAAAGCAAAAAGTTTCAAATATATCTTCGCTGCGGGCTTGTTGTGCTGTGGATTATCCACGACTTTCACTTCCTGCTCCGATATCCTCGATGAGCAACCACGCAGCCAGTTTGACCCGACCTTCTTCACCACGAAAACAGGTATTGAGGGTGGTCTGACATCGCTTTATGCGCATCTGAGATATTTTTATGGCAATGGCTATTGGTTGAACCACTGTGAGACAGGTACCGATGAGTATACCTACGCACAGTCGGCCGACGG
Organism: uncultured Prevotellaceae bacterium; assembly: GCA_902803455.1. Classification (GTDB taxonomy): domain Bacteria; phylum Bacteroidota; class Bacteroidia; order Bacteroidales; family Bacteroidaceae; genus Prevotella. The sequence continues at coordinate 956 of CADCQC010000426.1, read as the reverse complement.
CAACTTCAAGGATGCTGACCTCTCAGGTGTAGGTTCCCTGAATTCCACCAGCAGCCGGTCTGATATCCTGTGGGGTACAGCTTTCGCCAACATCAATACTGCAAGTGGTATCATCGAGAATGGTGCTGCTGCCGGCATCAGCGATGCCCTTTTGGCTGAGGCTTATTTCTTCCGCGCTTTCGATTACTTCTTGCTGGTGCAGACTTTTGGCGGCGTACCACTCGATCTGGGTGCTGGTCCTCTGAAGTTCAACACCTCTACCGTGCGTACATCTGTTCGTAACACCGTGCCTGAGGTCTATGAAGCTATCTTCTCCGACTTGGATAAGGCCATCAAAGACCTGCCTGACAATCCTCGTCTCACAGGAACAGCCACGAAGAATCTCGCACGTCTCTTCCTCTCCAAAGCTTATCTGACCTACGCATGGTGGCTGGAGAACCAAAACAATATCCCCACCTATCCTGAGTGCACCCGTGATGCCTCACAGGCCAAAAGCTATTTCCAGCAGGCTTACGATGTGGCCATGCAGGCCATCAACAATCCTGGCCCTTACGCACTGCAGCCGACATTCTATGACGTGAATGTGGCTACCAATGACCGTAACTCTGAGATCATGCTGTATGCTGACCACGATGAGAATGAGAAATTCGGTAATGGTGGCGCTGGCTATGGTTGGGGTAGTGGTGGATCACCTGAGAACTTCGCTTATTGGATGGAAACATGGAACTACACCGAGATGACTGCTAAGGCTGCTTCGGGTGCCGTCATTAACCCCATTCAGCGTGAGGCTGTTCAGGCACTCGGACGTCCCTGGACACGTATGGCACCTATCGCTGACAACTTCATGGAAGGTGGTGTATGGGAAGATGCTGTCAAGGCTATTGATTCCCGCTACGATGCCACTTTCACCCTGCGCTACCACACCAATTGGCAGAAGTCTGGTAATAATGAGCCAT
>CADCQC010000425.1 GCA_902803455.1 uncultured Prevotellaceae bacterium | reverse complement strand
GAGACTGACCAACTGATCCATCAGTTTGTACGTCATTTCCGTCTTCACAGAATCTCATCACCTTCTCCAGAAAAATCTGCGGCATAGTGGCTTGACCAGCCGGGGGCAACAAGAAAAACCTGATCTGATAGATCGCATTATCCAAAAACGCACCGAGTCTGCCAACTATGGCAGACTCGGTGCGTCAAGGCGGTCCGACCGGGAATCGAACCCGGATCTAATCTTTAGGAGAGACTTGTTCTATCCATTGAACTATCAGACCATACCGACTGCAAAGGTAATGAAAGTTTGGCGGAATCCCAGCAAATTTACAAAAAATGTGCTCGTATCGTGCGGAATGTGCAAAAAAATAGGAGATTCCGCAAGGTATAAACACAATTTTTAGCAAAAGAGGTTGGGCATCTGGCCAAAAAGCTCACTTATCCAATGACCATAAAACACAGTTGAATAAAAACCGAAAACAAATAAAAAACTACAGAATGATGAGTTCCGAATTAAACCATTAGGATGCAAATATGTCAAATATGCAGTTATGAATCGATTCTATATGTTATTGGCATTGGTGATTGAAGTGATGATGGCCAATGCCCAAGGTCTGGTGCGTGGAAAAGTGCTGGACAAAGCTAATGATGAACCCCTTGGGTTTGTGAATGTAGTTGTTAACAAGGCTGGTGATTCCAAGATGGTGGCAGGGGCCATCACCGATGAGAATGGCCATTTTCAAATCAACAATCTTGCCAATGGCAATTATGTGCTGGCGGTGTCGTTTGTAGGTTACAAAAACATCACCCGCAATTTTACCATTTCGAAAGCCAAGAGTGAGCAACATTTCAATGCTCTCTACCTTTCTGAGGATGCTCACCAGTTGAAAGAAGTCACTGTCACCGGACAGAAAGCCATTATGAAACTGGAGGTCGACCGAAAGTCATTCGATGTCTCCCAGGATATCTCCAATGCGGGAGGGTCTGCCAGTGACGTGCTCGAGAACATCCCTTCTGTGGAGGTCGACAATGACGGTAATGTGTCGCTTAGAGGCAACTCCAGCGTGGAGGTGTGGATTAACGGTAAGGCCAGCGGACTCACTTCCGACAATCGGGCCGAGGTCTTGCAGCAGTTGCCTGCTGAGAGCATTGAGCGCATCGAAGTGATCGACAATCCCTCAGCCAAGTTTTCTGCCGAGGGTAGTGCTGGTATCATCAACATCATTCTGAAAAAAGACCGTCGTGCCGGTTATTATGGTTCTGTACAGGCAGGAGTCACTACCCGTGGCGGTGCCAATACCAGTTTCAACATCAACTATAACAGTCCGCTCATCGACGCTTACGCCAATGTGGGATACCGTCACCAACAGTCTGTCGGTGGTGGCACGAGCACTCAGGAATATCTCAATACCCACCAATATCAGTATTATAATAGTGAGTCGGAGAACATGGGCAACAACCTTTTCACCCGAGCCGGACTGACGCTGCATGCCACTCCAAAAGACGATATCTCGCTCAGTGGAATGCTGATGAGAGGGCAGCGGAAAAACTGGAACACGACTCCCTATCATTATGGTGTCTTGGGAACGACAACCGACACCTATATGATGCTCAGACGCAACACCTCACGGGGCAAGATGAAAATGAACAACCTGGAACTGGACTACAGACACCAGTTCACTGACACCCATTTCATCGATTTCCTGGTGAGTTTTGATACTTGGGGCGGTGACAATGACAATATCTACCGCGACTCCACGGTGTATTATAACCCTCAGCAACCCACGACCTATGACTATCATTCGAGGCCGATGAACATGAATAACCGCCATTGGGAAATCAAACTCGATTATGAGAACCCCATCACCGAGAAGATGAAGTTGCAGGCTGGTTATCAGGCACGGCTCTCACATGAGAATACTCCGCAGGAGAGTTATATGGACAACACCTCATGGGAGGGTATCCATCAGGTGGAAGACAAGACTTATTACAACCGGTTTATCTACGACAACCATATCCATGCGTTCTATACCACACTCAACTACAAATTGGGCAAGGTGGGAATCATGGCCGGACTCCGCGGAGAATACTGGAAGGTGAATACGGAGAGCTATTCCTGGGAACAGGAGCATGATGCTTCCAAACGAGACAAACCGTTCAAAAAAGACTATTTCCAACTGTTCCCGAGCCTCTTCCTGTCGTATCAGATGACCGACAACGACCAATTGCAACTCAATTATACCAGAAGGCTCCGCAGACCATGGGGTGGCCAGCTCAATTCCTTCCGCAATACCAGTGATGCCTCCATGGTGTCGTTTGGTAACCCTCTCCTTACACCGGAATACTCCAACCTGTTTTCCATCAACTATTTGCGCACTTGGACCGAGCACTCATTGCTGGTGAGCGCTTATTACAGACCCACTACCGATGTCATGCAGCGCATCAGTTGGCATAACCAGAGTGAAGGGAAGATGTATTCGACGTCGGAAAATGTCGCTCGCAGTACGAGCAGCGGATTGGAACTGACCGCCAAGAACAAATTGTTTAGGTTCATCGACCTCTCCACCTCTGCCAACTTCTATTATTATAAACTCAATGGGTTCTCATATTTTATCGACGGACAGACGGTGACAGGTGAGAGCAATGACAATTTCACCTGGAATGTGCGCATGCAGGCCAGTGTCAGATTGCCATACGATATCTCCGTGCAGGCTACGGCCAATTATAGGTCAAAACAGGTCATTACACAGGGATACAGAAAACCCAACTACGGTATCAATTTAGGCGTAAGAAAGAGTTTCTTCGACAAGAAACTGACATTGTCAGTGAACTGCCGTGACGTGCTTGACTCACGAAAATGGGAGACCTATACCAGTGGCGACACCTTCACCCGACATCAGAAAAATTGGCGGCAGAGCCGTACGGTCAACTTCACCCTTACCTGGAATTTCGGCAATATGAAACGGAAATCACGTGATGGTCAGGAAAGACAGGACGACTCAGAAGGACAGGAGGATATGGAGCAACAGAATTCCTTCGGTGGTGGAGATGATTAAAGCCATAAGAAGAGAAGATCAAATCAACATAAAGAAAGCCAGTGTTTTTCGCACTGGCTTTCTTTATGTTGATAAGATATTGGGCTTTATTTCACCTGGCTTCCTGGTTTCACCTCCTTCAACAGCGTTGTGACGCTGAGGTCGCCATCGTAGTTCTCGGCAGAGAGGATCATGCCTTGGCTCTCGATGCCCATCATCTTGCGTGGGGCGAGGTTGGCGATAAACAGCACGTCGCGGCCGATCAGTTCCTCCGGAGCATAGTATTTGGCGATACCGCTCACGATGGTGCGGTCGGTGCCACTGCCGTCATCGAGGGTAAATTTGAGCAGCTTGTTGGCTTTTTTCACCTTCTCACAGTTTTTCACACGTCCCACACGGATGTCGAGTTTCTCAAACTCCGAAAAGTCGATGGTCGGTTTCACTTCGGGTGCCTTGTAGTTGGCCGCCTCATTGGCTTTCTTGGCCTCCTCGAGTTTCTTGAGTTGCAGGTCAATGACGTCATCCTCGATCTTCTCAAACAGGAGGGCAGGCTCTGCCAGCTGATGACCAGGTTTGAGAATGTCGGTCTGACCCAGTTGATCCCAGTCAAAGTGGTCGATGTTGAGCATTCCTCTGAGACGGCTGCTGCTGAATGGCAGGAACGGTTCAAAGGCTATCGCGAGGTTGGCCACCAGTTGCAAGGAGATGTAAAGGATGGTCTCTACCCGTTTGGGATCGGTCTTCCATACTTTCCATGGCTCACACTCCGTGATGTAGCGGTTGCCGATACGTGCCAGATTCATCGCTTCTTTCTGGGCATCACGGAATTTGAATTCCTCCAGCAGGTTCTCCACCTTTGACTTGACATCCTTGAATTCCTCCAGCGTGGCACGGTCGGTGTCGGTCAGCTCGCCGCAGGCAGGCACGATGCCGGCCCAGTATTTCTTGGTGAGTTGCAAGGCCCTGTTGACAAAGTTTCCATAGACAGCCACCAACTCATTGTTGTTGCGGTCTTGGAAATCTTTCCATGTGAAGTTGTTGTCTTTGGTCTCTGGCGCATTCGCAGTGAGCACATATCTCAGCACATCCTGTTTGCCTGGCAAATCCGTGAGGTATTCATGCAACCATACGGCCCAGTTTTTTGACGTTGAGATTTTGTCATCCTCCAGATTGAGGAACTCATTGGCAGGCACGTTGTCGGGCATGATATATTGGCCATGTGCTTTCATCATCACCGGGAAGATGATGCAATGGAAAACGATGTTGTCTTTGCCGATGAAATGAATGAGGCGGGTGTCTTCATCCTGCCACCATTTCTGCCAGCTGCCCCAGCGCTCAGGATCGCGCTCGCAGAGTTCTTTGGTGTTGGAGATATAACCGATAGGAGCATCAAACCACACATAAAGCACCTTGCCTTCAGCACCCTCCACAGGGACAGGGATACCCCAGTCGAGGTCGCGGGTCATGGCACGGGGCTGAAGATCCATGTCGAGCCATGAACGGCACTGGCCATAGACGTTGGAGCGCCACTCCTTGTGATTTTCAAGAATCCACTCTTTCAGCCAGTCTTGATACTCGTTGAGAGGCAGATACCAGTTCTTGGTGTCGCGGAGCACGGGTGTGCTGCTGCTGCGGCGACTTTTCGGATTGATCAGTTCTTCGGGAGAGAGGTCACGACCGCAGCCGTTCTCACACTGGTTGCCATAGGCTTCTTTGTGGCAATACGGGCATTCGCCGATGATGTCACGGTCGGTGAGGAAGGCTTGAACTTCCTCGTCGTAATATTGCTTGTTGGTCTTCTCGATAAGTTTCCCCTCGTCGTACAGTTTGCGGAAGAAGTCAGCGGCAAACTGATGATGGGTCTTGGAGGTGGTGCGGGAATAGATGTCGAATGAGATACCAAACTGCTCAAACGAATCTTTGATCATCTGATGATAACGGTCTAGCACATCCTGTGGTGTGATGCCTTCCTGACGCGCCCGGAGCGTGATGGGCACACCATGCTCGTCGCTGCCTCCGACAAACACCACTTCCTGTTTCTTCAGCCGCAAGTATCTCACATAGATGTCGGCCGGTACATAAACACCGGCAAGATGACCGATGTGCACGCCGCCGTTGGCATATGGCAATGCTGCGGTGACGGTCGTCCGCTTAAAATTTTTCTTTGTCATGGATGTCTATAAAATTTTTGCAAAAGTATGAAATTATTCGCAAATGACCAAGAAATCATGGCTATCCAGTTTTTTTTCATTACTTTTGTTGGCTGTTATCGCTCATCTATGGAAGCATTGCTGCATTACTGCTGGAAGCACAAGCTGTTTCCTCTCGCTCCTCTTCAGACCGTCGACCATCTCAGTGTGGAGGTGATCGACCCGGGATTGCATAACATGCACGCTGGCCCTGATTTCTTTAATGCCAAAGTGAAAATCAACGGCACGCTATGGGTGGGAAATGTGGAAATCCACGACAAGGCGAGTGACTGGTATCTGCATGGTCATGACCATGATCCATCCTACGACAATGTGGTGTTGCATGTCTGTGGCGTGGTCGATGCTATCGTGAAGACGAACAATGGTCTCACACCACCTCAGATGCAACTGTCCGTTCCCGAGCATGTCACGACGCATTATCAGGAACTCATCAGCACCGACCATTATCCACCATGTTACCGCATCGTGCCTCACCTCTCACGCTTGATCATACACAGTTGGATGAGTGCTCTGCAGACAGAACGGTTGGAGCAGAAGACGACGGCCATACGGCAGCGTGTCGCACTTTGTGACGGTTCATGGGAAGCGGCCTATTTCACCACTTTAGCGCGCAACTATGGTTTTGGTGTCAACGGTGATGCTTTTGAGTTGTGGGCAAGAAATATTCCGCTCCATGCTGTAGACCATCACCGGGATGATCTGATGCAGGTGGAGGCTATCTTTCTCGGACAGGCAGGACTGCTCGACATCAGTGCTGTTCCGGTACGTTATCAGCAGGCGGCGCTTCAGGACGGGTATTTCACCCGCTTGCGCAATGAGTATCTCTATCTGGCACATAAGTTTGGATTGAAGCCTATCGACCACCAGCAATGGCGGTTTCTGCGAATGCGCCCACAGAACTTTCCGCATATCCGCATCTCACAATTGGCTTACCTTTATCATGCCCGGAAGGCCAGCCTGAGCCAACTGGTGGAATGTAAGACCGTCAAGGAACTGTCTGAGGTGCTCGCCACAAAGGTGACTCCCTATTGGGAAACCCATTATGTCTTTGGGAGTGAGAGTGCGAAAAACAGCAAACATATGTCACCCTTCTCCATCAATCTGCTGATGATCAACACCGCTATTCCGATGCTCTTCGCTTATGGGCGCTATCGTGGTGACGACACGCTGTGTGACCGTGCTTTCGATTTGCTCGAACAGTTGCGTGCGGAAGACAACAATATCGTGCGGATGTGGCAAGATTGTGGGTTGAAAGCAGAAAATGCCGGCGATAGCCAGGCCCTCATCCAACTAAAAAAGGTCTATTGCGACAAGAAAGATTGCCTGCATTGCCGCATCGGTTTTGAATACATGAGGAAAACAGATTTTCCCAACGAATCAACTGACGAATGAAAGACAAGAAATATATTTTTGAGACACGCATGGAAGTGCGTGATTATGAATGTGATATAGAGGGTATTGTCAATAATGCCAACTATCTGCATTACATAGAGCACACCCGTCATCTCTTTTTAAGAAGTCTGGGTGTGAGTTTCGCCGACATGCACCGCCGGGGGATTGATGCCGTGGTGGCACGTATGACCCTTCAGTATAAGATACCGTTGAGATGTGACGATGAGATGATCTCAAGACTGGCTTTGCACAAGGAGGGGGCGCGGTTTGTTTTCGACCAACATATCTATCGTGCTTCTGATGAGAAACTGGCATTTATCGCACGTGTCGAATTGGTCAGTCTGGTCAACAACCAGTTGGTGCCCACCAGCGAGTATGATGAAGTGTTTAAGTCATTTATCGCACAATCATGACCGATGTAAGAGAAACCCTGTCTGCGATGGCTCTGGCGAGGATTGGTTACTACCACCTTGCCTCGATCATGCAGTTGTATCGGAAGGTGGGCAGTGCTGCCGCTATAATAGAGCATAGTCGCGAAATCCGAGATATCTTGCCTGAGGCCACACCGAAATTGGTTGATGTGCTGCGCGACAGTGCCGCGATCATGACACGGGCAGAGGAGGAGTTGCGGTATGACCAGGCCAACGGCATACGGCCCATCGTCATTTCTGACCCTGATTATCCGAAACGGCTTGCCGAATGCGACGATGCCCCTCTTGTGATTTATTATAAAGGCAACGCAGACCTCAATACCACACGTGTCGTCAACATCGTGGGCACACGCAGATGCACGGTCTACGGACAGGATCTCATCCGCCGTTTTATCACAGATTTGGCGACCTTGTGCCCCAATGTGTTGGTGGTGAGCGGATTGGCCTATGGCGTGGACATCTGTGCCCACCGGCAGTCACTGGCCTCACATCTTCCTACAGTGGGCGTGCTCGCTCATGGTCTTGATGATCTTTATCCACCCCGTCATCTGTCTACTGCGAGAGAGATGGTCACCAACGGAGGATTGCTCACCGAGTTTATGACCCGAACCAATGCAGACAAGATTAATTTTGTGAGGCGCAACCGCATCGTGGCAGGCATGTCGGATGCCTGTATCGTGATAGAGAGTGCATCTCATGGGGGAGCACTGATCACCGCTGATATCTCACGAGGATACGGCCGTGATGTCTTTGCTTTTCCCGGTCGGGTGGGCGACACCTATTCCGAAGGGTGCAACCACCTCATCCGTGATAATGTGGCTGCACTCTTGACCGATGCCACAGACTTTGTCAAGGCCATGGGATGGGAAGGTGATGCCGAACTGGCGAAAGCCCGGAAAGAAGGGATAGAACGACAGATATTTACTGAACTGACAGCTGATGAGGAAGCGGTGGTAAAGGTTTTAAGTATTCATAACGATTTGCATCTCAATATGTTGTCTGTGCAGACTGGCATTCCCGTCAACAAGCTGACAGGTGTGTTGTTTGAGATGGAGATGAAAGGAATGATACGCACGTTGGCTGGCGGTATGTACCACCTTCTGAATTAAGCGATGACATCATGCAGATAGGACCTATTTCTTTTGGACCAAAGCCGGTGTTTCTCGCACCGATGGAGGATGTGACAGATATTGGTTTCCGGCTCTTATGTAAACGTTTCGGCGCTTCCATGGTCTATACGGAGTTTGTGAGTGCTGAGGCCTTGGTAAGGTCGGTGAATAGTACGGTGGCCAAACTGACCATCAGTGATGAGGAACGCCCTGTGGGCATTCAGATCTATGGCCGGGATGTGGAGGCCATGGTGGAGGCTGCACGTATCGTGGAGGCTGTGCATCCAGATCTCATAGACCTCAATTTCGGGTGTCCTGTGAAGAAGGTGGCCGGAAAAGGGGCCGGTTCAGGTATGCTGCGCAATATCCCGTTGATGTTGGAGATCACCCGTGAAGTGGTGAAGGCGGTGAACGTACCTGTGACGGTGAAGACTCGTCTGGGGTGGGATATGGAACATATCATCATCGGTGACTTGGCCGAACAGTTGCAGGATTGCGTCATCAGTGCGTTGACCATCCATGGCCGCACACGTTCACAGATGTACACGGGACATGCTGACTGGGAGCCGATCGCCGAGGTGTGCCGTCATCCGCGTATACATATACCCATCATAGGCAATGGTGACATCACTTCGCCAGAAGAGGCAGCAAAAGCATTCGATGAGTATGGGGTGGATGCCGTGATGGTGGGAAGGGCCACGTTTGGTTGTCCCTGGATATTTAGGGAGATCAGAAGGTTTCTCGATGGTGAGGCGCCCGACCCTGCCATGGACTTTGATTGGAAACGGCAGGTGCTCTTGGAGCAGTTGCGTATCAATGTAGACCGGATAGGCGAATATCGTGGCATTTTGCACACACGGCGCCATCTGGCGGCAAGTCCTATCTTTAAGGGTATTCCTAATTTCCGCCCCACACGTATCGCCATGCTCAGGGCGGAGACCGTCGCCGAACTGGTGGAAATCATCTCTAACATACACATTCCTCAACAGAAAGAGCAATCATGAAGACGTTATTCTATGACGGTGGCGATACACGTTTACCGTCATCTGTAGCGACAATCGGTTTTTTTGATGGTGTTCATCTGGGGCACCAGCACCTGATCGGTCAACTGATGGAGGAGGCCAGGCGTGATCAGATGGCGTCTGTCGTCATCACTTTCGACGTGCATCCCAGGCAGGTGGTCGACCCCGCCTTTTGTCCTCAGCTGCTGATGAGTAAGGATGAGAAACTGGAACAGTTGTCACACACGGGTATCGACTATTGTGTGATGCTCCATTTCACCTCAGAGATGGCGATGATGGATGCGGAGACCTTTATGCGGCAGGTGTTGCGTGACGCACTCCATGTGCGAAAGTTGGTGATCGGCTACGACAACCGTTTCGGGCACGACCGTACCGATGGTTTTGATGACTATGTGGCGTATGGAAAGCGTTGGGGTATTGATGTGATGAGCAGCACCTCTTTTTCCATCCATGGCACAGAGGTGAGCAGTTCGCTCATCCGGAAAATGGTTTCCAACGGTGATATGCCGGCCATCACCCTGATGATGGGCCGTTGCTACCGTCTCTCTGGCCGTGTGGTGGGCGGACATCAGCAAGGGCGCTTGTTGGGATATCCCACTGCCAATATCCTCTTGGATGAACCTCACAAATTGCTTCCTCCCAATGGTGTGTATGCGGCATGGGTGAGTGGCGAGGGACTCGGGAATTGTCGCCCAGCGGTGGTCAATATCGGGTGCCGCCCGACATTTGGTGGTGGTGGACTGACCATTGAGGCGCATGTCATCGGCTATGAGGGTAATCTCTATGACCATCTGCTTCGGGTTGATTTATGTGAATATTTACGTGAAGAGCGTGTTTTTGCTGACATCGATGAGTTGACTGCACAAATGGGAGAAGATGTGTTGTCTGCAGAAAAAGCGCTCAAAAAAATGATGGAGAAAGACAATTATGAGAAATAGGATAGTTGACGCGATATGGTATCTCGTCATGTTTGTGATCCTGCAGTTGCTGGCTTATTATCTGGTCATTTTTATCTGGTCAGTAGTAGAGGGAAAGGGCTTTTCTGGAGCCATTCAGGCCATTCAGTCGGTCTCATCAGTGAAGAATGTGGCTCAGACCATCGTTGTCCAGGCGGTTTTCAGCCTTTTGGCATTAGTGGTTTTCTTGTGTGCCCGATGGTGCCGGGTGTCACCGTCTTATTTGCGCACACGGCCATGGGGCGTCTGTTTGTGGGCTGCCGTGGCAGCGCTGGGCACCATCATTCCGTCAGAGGTGTTTATTGAGATCGTGCCTTTGCCCGATTTAAATTCCGACATGTTGAAGGATGTGATGATGAACCGGTGGGGATATCTGGCGATTTGCATCTTCGCGCCACTGGTAGAGGAACTGGTGTTTAGAGGGGCTATTCTCAGGGCGTTGTTGGATGGCATGCGTAGACATTGGCTGGCTATCGCACTCTCTGCCTTGTTTTTTGCCCTTGTGCATGCCAATCCCGCACAGATGCCACATGCTTTTTGTCTGGGTCTGTTGTTGGGCTGGATGTATTACCGCACAGGGAGTGTCATTCCAGGTATTGTGGTGCATTGGGTGAATAATACCGTGGCGTATGTCGTATGCAACCTTTATCCTCAAGCCGTAGACATGCGTATCATCGACTTGTGGGGAGGAAGTACCGTAAAGGTGACACTGGCAGTGGTTTTCTCTTTGTTGATTTTCTTGCCTGCCGTCGTGCAGTTGCATCTGCGCATGCGTAAAGCCTCCTCACGCAACTAAAAGACCGCTGCAAGCACTTGCAGCGGTCTTACGTCACGTTAGTATGTTATGAAAAATTTGAGAGAATTGAAACTTCACAGTTTCATTTTGTTTTACTAAACATCTGATATTTATAGAGAAAGCATAGAAATGTATCTATTTGATGAAGGGAGCCTCCGTGATTTTCATGGAGTCTTGCCTCATGGTGTCTGCGATAGCCACCGACTCACCTTTTTTCATCTCTTCCACCTGTGTGCCATCAGCGATATTGGTATTGGGATCTGGCTGGTTGAGCGCTACCTGCATGGCGTTGCCCAAGGTGAGGATAATGGCGACGATGGCAGCAGCCTTGAAGAGAGGGCGCAGACGCTGGTTGAGACTGATGGTGCGTGCCTTCACGGTAGACTCTCCTGTCAGTTCCAGCATCTTGCGGTCAAAGTCTTCACCCAAACGATTGGTCGCCACATCGGCCACCTCGTAGGTGAACAGATCTTTGTAAGGAAGAAGGCTCACGGGCACGTTCTCCTGGCTGAAGAATGTGCGCAGGATCTTCTCTTCCTCGAGAGTCGTCTCGCACAGCCAGTAGCGTTCGAGTAGTTGTTCGATATATTTATAGTCCATGTCCTTCTATCGCTTGATATTTTTGTTTGATGGCCTGTCGGGCCCTGAAAATGTTCACTTTCACCTGATCATCGCTGATGTTGAGAATCGAGGCGATTTCCTTATAGCTTTTCCCTTCGAAGTCACGTAATTGAAGACAACTGCGTTGCTTTTCGGGTAGTGTGTCAACGATGCGTTTCACCAAGTCAAGACGATCTTTCAGAAGCATCTGTTCGTATGGGCTTGCTCCCATATCTGGGGTGTCAAGATGCGAATTGTCGAGCGACTCCGTCTGGCTTAACTTCAGTCTGATTCTGTCGAGAGCCAAATTGCGGCAGATGGTCAGGCTGTAAGCCTCTATCGACTCGATCTGCTCCCACTCATCGCGCTTGTTCCAGATTTTTATCAGTGTATCTTGCACAATATCCTCGGCTTCTTCATGTTTGAGCGTGATGCGCAACGCAAGCCTGTAAAGCACGTCTTTCAACGGCAGAACATCGTGTCGGAAACTGATTTTCTTCATCGTTGTCTGTTATTATGACGGATGAGTGGCTGGAATGTTACAAAGAGGGGAAAAAATAAAGAAAAAAAACGTAAATGAAAGAAATCTTGTGGGTGCTTCTTCAGAGCAGGATTACTTTTTGATGACGGTGCCGTGATGGCCATCGATGGCCGTGGCCAGGGTGATGATGACTTGTTGCACCCCTTGGTCGATAGCTGAGAGCGCATTCTCTATTTTGGGAATCATACCGCCGGAGATCGTGCCGTCGGCCTGGTATCTGATGAAATCTTCCCGTGTGATGACAGGGATGACGCTGTCATCGTTGTCGGGTTGGGCGAGGACGCCTTTTTTCTCAAACGAGAAGATCAGTGTGACATCATAATAAGGTGCGAGAGCTTTGGCGGTCTCTGAGGCAATGGTGTCGGCATTGGTGTTCAGAAGGCACCCGTTTCCGTCATAGGTAAGGGGAGCCATGACAGGGGTGATGCCACTTTCGATGAGTGTGGCGAGCCGTTTGCCGTCCACAAGGTCAACATCTCCCACAAAACCATAGTCTATACCATCTTTCAATGGCCGGCGATGGCTTTGGACCACATGCATATCGGCCCCCGTCAGACCAAGGGCATTGACGCCGATGGCCTGAAGCCGTGCCACCAGTTGCTTGTTGACAAGTCCACCATAGACCATGGTGACCACTTCGAGCATGGGGGCATCGGTGATACGCCGTCCGTTCACCATTTGGCTCTCAATCCCCAGAAGGGCTGCTACCTTGGTGGCTTTCCTGCCACCTCCGTGAACAAGCACTTTCTTGCCAGGTATCGCGGCAAAATCATTCAGCAGTTGGGTCAGTTGGGCTTCGTCTTCTACGATAGCACCCCCCACTTTCACGACAAATAGTCTCTCCATGATACAGGGTTGTTAATACTATTCCAGATAGGTATATCCATAAAGCCCAGAGCGGTAGTTGGAAAGGAATTCTTTGCCCTCCTCAAGAGAGATCTTACCTTGTTTCACGCTCTTGGTCACCCATATTTCCAGTTGACGGACCAGTTTTTTCGGATCGTACTGCACATATTGGAGCACTTCTGCCACCGTCTCGCCGTCGATAATCTGATCGATGCGGTAGGAGCCGTCTTTCTCGCTGATATGCACGGCATTGGTGTCGCCAAACAGATTATGCATGTCGCCAAGAATCTCCTGATAAGCACCGACAAGGAACACGCCGAGATAATAATTCTCATTTTTCTTCAGCGCATGCACCGGCAAGGAATGTGAATTATTGCGGTTGGTGACAAAGTTGACTATTTTACCGTCACTGTCGCAGGTGATGTCTTGGATGGTGGCATGACGGGTGGGGCGCTCGTCGAGCCTCTGGATGGGCACGATGGGGAAGAGTTGGTCGATAGCCCAGGAGTCGGAGAGAGACTGGAAGAGTGAGAAATTGCAGAAATATTTGTCTGCCAGCAATTTGTCGATATTCATCAGTTCCTCAGGGATATGTTTGAGGCCTTTGGTGAGGATATTGATTTCATGGCAGACACTCCAATACATGGCTTCTATCTCAGCACGTGTTTTCAGGTCGACGATACCATGGCTGAACAAGTCGAGCACCTCTTCACGGATCTGCTCGGCATCGTGCCAGTCTTCCAGCACGTTGCGAGGTGACAGATTGTCCCAGATATCGTAGAGGTCTTTCACCAGTTGATGGCTGTTCTCATCGGGTTCAAACTCTTCTGGCATCTCGGGCAGTGAGGCGGTCTCCAGCACGTCAATCACCAGCACGGAATGGTGTGCAGCCAGCGAGCGGCCGCTTTCTGTGATGATATTGGGGTGAGGGAGTCCGTTCTTGTTGGCTGCCTCCACGAAGGTGTAGATACAGTCGTTGACATATTCCTGAATGGAATAGTTGACGCTGCTCTCACTGGATGGTGAGCGTGTGCCGTCGTAATCAACACCCAGTCCGCCGCCACAGTCCACGAAATCAACGTTATAGCCCATTTTGTGGAGTTGGATGTAGAATTGCGAGGCTTCGCGCAGAGCGGTCTGTATGCGGCGTATTTTGGTGATCTGGCTGCCGATATGGAAATGGATGAGTCGCAGGCAGTCGTGAAGACCTCTTTTGTCGAGCTGTTCAAGGGCTTCGAGCAGTTCCGCACTGGTCAGTCCGAATTTTGAGGCATCGCCGCCACTCTCTTCCCATTTGCCGGAACCCGAGGAAGCCAGTTTGATACGGATACCGATATTGGGTTTCACATTGAGTTTCTTGGCCACTTTGGCAATGATCTCAAGTTCATTCATCTTTTCCACTACGATGAATACTTGTTTGCCCATTTTCTGTGCCAGCAGCGCCAGTTCGATATAACTCAGATCTTTGTATCCGTTGCAGATGATAATGGAATCACTTTGGCATTGCATGGCGATGACGGCATGGAGCTCTGGTTTGGAACCGGCCTCCAGTCCAAGGTTGAATTTCTTTCCATGCGAGATGATCTCCTCCACCACAGGTTGCATCTGGTTGACTTTGATGGGGTAGACCACATAGTTCTCACCTTTGTATTGATACTCCTCACTGGCTTTTCTGAAACAACTCCAGGTTTTCTCAATCCGGTTGTCGAGGATATCAGGAAAACGCAGCAACACAGGGGGTGTGACATCGCGCAAGGACAGTTCGTCCATCACTTCGCGCAAATCGATTTTGGTCTCATCCTTGCAAGGTGAGACATACACATTGCCTTTCTCGTTGACTCCAAAATAGGAAGTGCCCCATCCGTTGATGTTGTAGAGTTCCTTGGAGTCTTCAATCGTCCATTTTTTCATGTGCTTTTAGGGGTGTAATAGGTATTGGGTGATATCTCAGACTTCGAGCAGTTGTCTGATAGTGCTCACTGAAATTTTTATTTTCTCATAAGTGTCGAGAAGATTGACGTCGATGGTATGACGTGCCTGAAGGTAAAAGGGCTCCCTTTTCTGTAACTGCTCAGTGATGAACTGGAGCATTTCCTCTGGTGTTTTGTTGCGCAGCAGTGGCCGTATGGTCTTTCCCATCATCAGGTGCCGGTGCAGCACTTCGGGTGTGGCTTTGAGATAGATGGTCTCACCCTTGCTGTTGAGATATTCCATGTTGTCGAAGAAACAAGGTGTTCCTCCTCCGCAACTGATGATGACATCCTCAAACTCAGCCACTTCATGGAGCATGTTGTACTCGATTTTCCGGAAACCCTCTTCGCCAAATTCCGCAAACAGTTGTGGCACTGTCTTGCGCATGCGGCTCTCGATATACCAGTCGAGGTCGTAGAAGGTGATGCCCATTTGTTGAGCGAGTGCTTTTCCTACGGTGGTCTTACCGGCACCCATGTATCCGATGATGATGATTCTCACCATGGACTATTTCTTTTTGTTGTTGGCCGTCTCGATCACCTGCTTGCATTGCTCATAGGTCAGTTGTCCTGCCTTGCTCTGCAATGCCTTGGGCATACGGTAGTTTTTCCCGTCATAGCAGATATATGGACCGTAACGGCCATTCATCACCTCCATTTTAGGATCTTCGTCGAAATGTTGCATGTGGCGCTGCTTTTCTTGTTCCCGTTTCTCGCTGATGAGTTCTACGGCTCTATCTAATGTGATGGTCAGCGGGTCTTCTGTCTTTGGCAGCGACACGTATTTCTTGTCGTGGAGAATATATGGTCCGAAGCGGCCTGCGCCGATGACGATGGGAGTGTCTTCGAAATTGCCGAGCGTGCGGGGAAGTTTAAACAGTTCAAGTGCTTCATCAAGTGTGATGCTCTCCATGCTCATCTCTCCGGGAAGTTGTGAGAAAAGCGGTTTCTCGCTGTCTTCTGCGGAGCCGATCTGCACGATGGGGCCGTAGCGCCCGATTTTCACGAACACGGGTCGTCCGCTCTTGGGGTCGATGCCCAATTCGCGCTCACCGGCCTTGTGCTCTGCCCGTATGTTCATCGTCTTTTCGACGATGGGATCAAAATCTTTGTAGAATTTCTTGATCATGGATTCCCATTTGGCCCTTCCTTCGGCAATCTTATCGAATTGTTTTTCCACATTTGCGGTAAAGCCATAATCCATGATGTCGGGGAAATAGGTCAGGAGGAAGTCGTTGACGACGATACCGGTATCTGATGGCAGCAACTTGCCTTTTTCGTTGCCCACGATTTCTTTTTTGGTCGTGCTGACGATTTTTCCTTTTTTCAGCGTATCGATGGTGAAGGTGCGCTCTGTACCTTTCTTGTCACCTTTCTGCACATATTCGCGTTGTTGGATGATGCTGATGGTAGGTGCGTAGGTGGAAGGACGGCCGATGCCCAGTTCTTCGAGTTTGTGCACCAGACTGGCTTCCGTGTAGCGCAGCGGACAGGTAGTGAAACGCTCAGTGGCAGTGATCGACTCGCGGTCGAGGATATCACCTTCTTTCATGGGTGGCAGGATGTGCAGGGCATCGTCGTTGGGCTCTTCGTCGGTCGATTCGTGATAAGCCTTGAGGAAGCCGTCAAAAGTGATGACCTCGCCCGTGGCGACAAAATACTCTTCGTGGTTGTTTTTGAGGGTATTGTCGCCTTCAGAAGGCAATATCATGATGTTGACGATGGTCTTCTCTATCTTGGCGTCTGCCATCTGTGAGGCTAATGTGCGTTTCCAGATCAGGTCGTAAAGACGGCGCTCTTGTGTGTTGCCTTCGATGCTGGTATTGCTCATGTATGTAGGACGGATGGCCTCATGCGCCTCCTGGGCACTCTTGGTATGAGTCTTGTAGTTGCGTGGATTGCTGTATTCCTGGCCATAGAGATTAATGATCTCTTGCTTGCTGTCATTGATACACAACGAGGACAGGTTGACCGAGTCGGTACGCATATAGGTGATGAATCCGTTCTCGTAAAGATGTTGTGCGACCATCATCGTCTGCGAGACGGTGAACCCGAGTTTACGGGAAGCCTCTTGCTGCAAGGTGGAGGTGGTGAAGGGAGGAGCGGGCGTGCGCTTGAGCGGTTTCTTTGAGACGGCGTCCACCACGAAGGTGGCGTCCTTGCATTTCTCGAGGAAGGCGATGGCTTCCTCATGCGTATTGAAACGGGTGGGCAGTTCAGCTTTTACCTCACTGTGCTGACCGTTATCGTCTGTCAGGATAAAGGTGGCGCCCACACGATAGTATGGTTCGCTTTTGAATGCCTGTATCTCGCGCTCTCGTTCCACGATGAGTCTGACCGCCACACTTTGCACACGGCCGGCAGAAAGGGCGGGTTTGACTTTCCGCCACAACACAGGAGAGAGGCGAAAACCTACCAGACGGTCGAGCACACGGCGTGCTTGCTGGGCATTCACCAGATTCATGTCAATATGGCGTGGTGTTTCAATGGCCTTCAGGATGGCAGGCTTTGTAATCTCATGGAAGACAATACGGTTGGTCTTCTCCTCATCAAGGCCGAGCACTTCACAGAGATGCCATGAGATGGCTTCTCCCTCGCGGTCCTCATCAGATGCCAGCCACACCTTTTGGGCTTTTTTTGCGGCTGACTTCAATTCGCTCACCAGTTTTTTCTTCTCTTCGGGTATTTCGTAATCGGGGGTCAAGGTATCGAGGTTGATGCTGATTTCCTTCTTTTTCAAATCACGGATATGGCCGTAACTCGACATCACCTTATAATCCTTGCCTAAGAATTTCTCTATGGTTTTAGCCTTGGCGGGGCTCTCTACTATCACTAAATTGTCTTGCATGTCTAAAAAATGATTATTCGAGGCGCAAAAGTAAGCAAAACTTTATTCATATACCTTATTATATAGATAAAATTTTGTTTTTTTAAGGATTTAACGGGAATGGGTGTACCCCGACAAAAGATGATTATTCCAGTTTTCTGTAATCCACTTTCCCTCGGGTGGTGCGAGGCATCTGGTCGATAATGACGATTTCTGTGGGTACCATATATAAAGGAAGTTCCTCCCGGCACCGTTGGAGGAGTTCTTTGATGACGGTCTGATCTGTCTCGTGTGCTTTTTTCAATTCCACAAATGCCTTGGGTAGGGAAATGTTGCCGGTATGTGGTTTGCCGACTACACAGCAGACGTTGACAGCAGGATGTGTCTCTATCACTTTTTCGATACGGTCGGGAAAAATTTTGGCGATGACACCTTTGTCATCACGCGTCAGGATGAGGCGCTTCAGGCGACCGGTGAGATACACCATCCCTTCTGGGGTGATATAGCCTAAATCGCCGGTGTGAAGCCAACGGACACCATCGGCATCTGAACGGATGATGGCGGCGGTGGCCTCAGGATGGCCGTAGTAACAAGCCATCAGCGTAGGCCCTGCAAAACAGATTTCTCCTTCTTGGTTATAAGTGAGTTCATCGCCACTGTTCACATCAATGATTTTGCAATTTGTGGCAAAGAGGGGAATTCCCACACAGCCCAGGGCATTGTGTTCTGGGGTCGTGAGCGTGGCTGCACTGGTGAATTCTGTCATCCCTACTCCTTTCATCACCTGGATCTTGGCTCCACATGCCGAGAGCAGACTGTTGAGCTGCTTTTCTGTCTCTTCTTCCATCCGTTCACCACCCGAACCCAGCAAGATGAGTGGGGAGAGGTCGGCTTGTCTTATTCCAGGAATAGACAGGATGGCTTCCAAGTAAGGTGGTATCGATCCCACCAGATGAAAATGGTAGCGGTTCAGGTAGGTCAAGAATTCCTGTGGCTGATAATCGGGTACCAATGCGACAGAGAGGCCAAGGGAGAGCGGTTCCAGGATCATGTTGACCAAACTGTAGTTGATGAATGGCGGAAGCGACGCTAACGAACATTTGTCGCGGTCGCGGTCGGTCACGGAGATGTGGTGCAGGTGTTGCACCATCTGAGCCGTGACGTTCCCATTCGTACACACGACTCCTTTGGGACTACCTGTCGTGCCACCAGTATGGGAGATGAGGGCAAGATCGTCATCTGCCCTGCAAGGAGAGGGGAGGGGAGACTGTTTTCCCTGCCGGATGAATTGTGTCCACGACAAAACATTGTCCGCAGGATGGAAACGATGATGTCGGG
>CADCQC010000424.1 GCA_902803455.1 uncultured Prevotellaceae bacterium | reverse complement strand
CGACGTACTCCTCGTTGATACGCTTACAGCACTGCAATGGTTCAACCCCGCTATTTGGATGCTCCGCCAAGACCTGCGTGCCATCCACGAGTACGAGGCTGATGCTGCTGTTCTCTCTCAAGGCATCAATATGCGTCAGTATCTTTATCTACTTATCCAAAAGGCCGCTGTCAATGGTGGGTACTCCATCGTCAACGGCATTACTCACAGTACCCTCAAAAACCGCATAAACATGATGATTAACCATAAGAAGTCCATAGCCAAGAGTTGGATGAAACTGCTTGCGCTCCTACCCATTTTGGGCACCTTCCTGGCACTCAACGCCGAGACCGTCAACGACTATGTCTACCAACAACCGCAAAAGAAAATCGTGAAGAAGGGCCGCAAGGCCGGCAAGGTGAATGTGAGTGGCAAGACCATCGAAGTGAAAACCGATACAGAGGTTAGTACGATGCCCCTCAGCATCAAGTTTATAGATGGGGAAAAGGGCAATTTGGAGAATCCTCTCGTCCTTATCGACGGCAAGCGTTCAACCATCAAGGAAGTGCAGGCTCTTGAGCCTCAAACTATCGACCATATCGATGTCTTAAAAGACAAGGCAGCCATCGAGGTATATGGTGAGGAAGGAAAGAATGGAGTCATCCTCATCACTACCAAGAACGCGACACGCGAGACAGCGACAGCGACGTGGCAGCCATCTTCTCCGACGGCTACATCAGATGACGTAGAGGTTGTTGTAGTTGACACGGAAATCGAAAGCAATGACTCGGAAGCCTTCGATGTGGTGGAAAAGATGCCAGAATACCCTGGCGGAATAGAAGCTTTTATGCAATTTCTCTCCATGAATATCCGTTATCCTGAAGCTGCCTCTAAAGCGGGAATTCAGGGAAGGGTCCTTGTCAATTTCATCGTTGAGAAAGACGGCAGTATAAGCAACATCCATGTCATCAATAAGGTCAACGAATTTCTCGACGCCGAGGCGGTCCGCGTTGTCGGCATCATGCCCAAATGGACTCCTGGCATGCAGGCTGGCGAAGCCGTGCGTGTGAAATACACAGTGCCCATCACATTCCGATTGAATTAAAGAAGCGTATTGTTTGACCGGTATTCGGTTTTCGCATGTGAAGAATCGATTCCAACAATCGATCATCCCCAAAGCATTCAAAGCTTTTATGTCTTTGCGAAACCGAATACCGGCTCTTTTGTATCACACAGACCTTACTCAGCCAGCCGCAAACCGATATCGTAGTTCCACATGTGCTCTGAACATCCACGACGGTCGGAGACACGCAGATGTCGGGCGAAGTCGAGGAAACCACCACCTCGCCGCACTTTATATGGATGATGGTCGTTGGCGTCTGTCGCCTTAGCCACTTTATCGACATAACTGAGCCAAGGTTCGTCACACCACTCATCCACATTGCCACTCATATCATAGAGCCCCAACTCATTGGGTTCTTTGGTCTTCACATCGTGGGTCACATTGCCACTGTTGTTGCAATACCAAGCCACGGCATCAAAATCATCGCTTCCGGAATATTTGGTGGGCATAGCCTTGTCGCCACCTCTGGCCGCATATTCCCATTCCGCCTCAGTAGGAAGGCGGAAATGCCGGTTGGTCAAGTAATTAAGTTTGAAGAAAAAGGACACACAATCAACGAAGCGCATGCTCTCCACCGGATGTTGCGGACTGCGGAACTTCGAAGGATTGCTCCCCATGACAGCCTCCCACAGTTCCTGGGTCACCTCAGTTTCTCCGATGAGGAAATCACCGACAGTCACCTCATGCACCGGCAACTCATCAGGATCGGCATCCTCACCCTGTTCCTCTGTGCCACCCATGGAAAAGGCGCCGCCCTTGACTCTCACCATATTGAAAGACACACCATTGACCTCGATGGTCTCAAAAGGCATATCAGCCTTCTCCTCCTCGACAACAGGAGCCTCGGGAATCGTTGGCTCACCCACGAAATCATCTATTTCGTCCAAATGCTGTGCAGACACCACCATAGGCATAGCCATCCCCACTATCAGGAACAGGCCACGGTAGATGATTCCCCAACCAGCACGCAAAAATAATGCAAACATCCTTAAAACATCTTTAAACATCTGCCAGTCTATCAAATTAAGATAAGACCCATTTTTCCACTTATCCACATAGAAACTGGCTTTGCGGCCGCAAAGGTAAGAAATAAAGATAAGAAAAAGCACATGCCATCAAATAATTTTGTTTTTTGCTTTGCATTCCACACGGTTTGCACTATCTTGGATATAAATGTCGAAGATAGGCGGCACCTCGGGAATGAAAGCAAAAAATTTTGTTTTTTTTGCTTTGCATTCCACTCGGTTTGCACTATCTTTGTTTTTTGTAAGAAGAGAAAATGCACCTCGGCATAAACATATTGTTCATGATCTGTTGCCTGCTGGTATTCCACACAACAGACGTCCGCGCACAAGACTATAGTTATGCGACGCGGTTCACTGTCTCTGCACGTCATTTTGTCGATACGATTCCTATCGAGTTTGAGGACAATCAGATCTATCTCACCGCCCGCATCTCCAACCGCACCTACCGCTTCTGCCTTGACACGGGATCAAGTCAAGGCATCGTCTATGCCGATGGCAGTTTCCCTTATACCCGCAAACTCGGCAAGATCACCTCACACGACGCCAATGGCATAACAAGCAAGATCGATGTCGTGGAATATCCAGATTTCAGCATCGGTCATCTCACGATCCATGGCTATACAGGATCATTGCTCAACTCCCATATCAACCACAAGGGCTATGATGCTGTTTTGGGATTCGACCTGGTGAACAAAGGTCTGGCCGCAAAAATCGACGCCCGTCAAAAGGTGATGATCCTCACCGACATCCCCCGGTTTTTCGACAATGAAGGCGGCTACGCCACCCGTTACCGTCTGCTGCGATGGGTTCCCAACGTAAAGATCAGTCCCTACCACGGGTGTATCGACGAGGCACGTTTCGACACCGGCAGCCGTCGGCTCTATGTCATGTCCAACAAGAGCCGCAAACTGTTTGAGAAGACCTACGAAGACTTCTCCTCTCAGATCGAAGGCCTCAGTTTCGGCCGACGTGCCATCGGCAGTTTCGGTGCCGAGCACAGTGATGAAGTCGCCTTCCTATGGCTTGACCAACTGTCGATCGGTGACTACCTCTTCGGTGACTACCATACCATGACAACCCAGGGAAACTCACGCATTGGCGCTGAGATCCTGCAATATGGCAGCATCATCCTCGACCCGAAAGGGAAAAAGCTCATCTTCCAACCTTATGACGACTCCTCGTCATGCATGGTGAGCAACACGCAGATGGATATTGCCTTCGTGCCCTCGGGCACGTTGCCCTCCGTCGGTCTGATCTGGCAAGGAAGCCAGCACTACAAGAACGGATTCCGCCAGGGAGACATCATTCTCGCCATCGACGGGAGAAATATCTTTACTTTCCAACAATTTCTCACCTACCCTTTTATTGAAGGTAAGCGCCATCAGTTCACCGTCAGGGGCACCGACGGGACCATCAGAACCATAGAGAGTGAACGGTAAAGCGTTAAACTTCCCAAAAACCTTCGCCATTCCCCATAATCTTCGTATCTTCGCAAACTAAAACAAATCTGAAACCAAGAACTGCCCAAGACAGTTTGATCACAACCCAAAAATTTTATGTCAAGAAAACTACTTATCACACTTCTGAGTGCCCTTGTCTTTACGACAGCCATGGCACAAGCTCCCGCCTTTCCAGGTGCCGAGGGACACGGCCGTTATGTCACCGGTGGCCGTGGCGGTAAAGTCATTCATGTGACCAACCTCAACGACAACGGCACCGGTTCGCTGCGCGCTGCCGTCAGCGGTTCGGCCAAGAAGATCATCGTCTTTGACGTGGGTGGAGTCATCGCCTTGTCGTCAAACCTGAATATCGGCGCCAACACCACCATCGCCGGTCAGACAGCCCCCTATCCGGGCATCACCCTCCGTTACTACACCGTGCAACCCAATGGCGACAATATCATCATCCGTTTCATCCGCTGCCGACGTGGACAGGAGCGAGACGTCAATGATGGTGCCGATGCCATCTGGACCAGACAGAAGACAGGGCTGATTCTCGACCACTGCTCTTTCTCATGGAGCATCGACGAAGTGGCCTCATTTTATGACAACAACAACTTCACCATGCAGTGGTGTACCATCGCCGAGAGCCTCAACAATGCGGGGCACGGCAAGGGCGCACACGGCTATGGTGGCATCTGGGGCGGAAAACTCGCCTCCTTCCACCATAACCTCATCGCTCATGTGAACAACCGTTCACCACGATTCAACGGTGCGCGCTATAACTGGGGCGGCTACACCAAGAACCTGCTCTACAATGAATACAAATGGGCCAACACCTTACAGGCAGAGAATGTGGACTTCCGCAACTGCGTGATCTATAACTGCGGAAACGGTTGCTACGGCGGTCCTGGAGGAGGTTTCATCAATATGGTGAACAACTACTATAAGAGCGGTCCGGCCGGCAACACTACCCGCATCACCACCGTATCAATCGGTAACAGCGGCAATGCCGACGGTTATCCAATCTTCTGGGACATGACCAGCCGTTACTACATCAACGGCAACCAGGTGAACAACAACGCCAATTACGACTGGAAAGGGGTAACCTACGACAACGGTGTTCCCAACAAAGGTGGCGTCTACTACACCAACGACCCCAAGCACTACTATGGCAGCGATGAGGCAGCATACGAGAAAATCAACGGCACTGACTGTCTGCCCATCAAACTGGAAGCGCCAACCGCCACGGGAGAGGTGACCACACACAGCGCCACGGAGGCTTATGACCGCGTGCTCAGTTACGCTGGGATGTCGCTCTACCGCGACGAGGTGGATGCCCGCTACGTCACCGAGGCCCAGACAGGAACAGCCACCTACAAAGGCTCTGTGACCGGCAAGGCAGGCCGCATCGACCTTGTGGCCGACGTGAACGGCTATACGGAGAAGAATTTCGAGAAAGGCAGCCGACCCGCCGGTTTTGACTCCGATAACGACGGCATTTCTGACGAGTGGGAGACCCTAAACGGTCTTGACCCCCACAACGCCAATGATGCCAACCTCTATACCATCGATACAGAGAAAGGCTGGTACACCAATCTCGAAGTGTATCTCAACTCATTGGTGGAGCAGATCATGGTATCTGGCAACTCCAACGCTCAAGAGAATGTGAATGAGTATTATCCCGCCTATACGAAGACCGCCGACGGCATCAAGACCATCCATGCTGGCAGCATCGTGAAGACCACCTACTATTCTGCCGACGGCAAACAGGTCAGCCATCCTGTCAAAGGTCTCTATATCCGCCGCCAGACATTGAGCGACGGCACCACGCTGACCCAAAAAATCATGTTGTAAAGAAAGAATCTTGATAAAAGAGACACTTTTATAAATAAGAGAGACACTTTTATAAACGGAAAAAGCCGGTGACACTGCATGCAGCAAGTCACCGGCTTTTGATTCACCGTTCTCCTTTCTATCCATGATGAGCATAGGAAGGACTGCCGAAACCCATGACAGGTCTCTTGGCCGATGAACCCTGCATCCGCATCTTGAGCACCTCGTAGGCTTTCTCGACATCCGCCAACTGCACCATTTCAAGAACCCCATTATCAGTCAGGTCACCCGCCATCACACGGTTGGCCATGGCCTGTATGATATAGTTGTCGACAAACTGTTCCGCCAGGCGCGCATTGCTGAAGTCCTTGTACTTGGCAGCCACCATCTGTTCCATGGCCTTGTGGAGGGAACGGTCTGCTTCTGGTGTCAGATGGAAACCATCCCTGTCCAACTTGTTGACGGCGATCTGATGCAGCTCATCCGAAGTATAATCATCAAAATGAAACACGTTGGGGAAACGGCTCATCAGTCCGGTGTTTGCTCCCATCAGCCGCTCCATCTCATCTTTGTATCCGGCGAGGATAACCACCATGTCAGGGTTTTTCTGCGAGAGAGTGGCCAAAAGACACTCCACCGCACGATAGCCATAGTCCCTGCGGTCGTTGGTGTCATCGCAGAGCGAATACGCCTCGTCGATAAACAACACGTTTCCCCGCGCATCAGACAGCAACTGCTTGATCTTATCCTCCGTATGTCCGATATACTTCCCCACGAGAGTCGTACGGTCGGCCACGATCAGTCCACCCTTCGAGATCACCCCCATCTGATGAAAGATGGGCGCCATGAGTTTGGCCACGGTTGTCTTGCCTGTTCCAGGGTTGCCAGTGAAGACCATGTGGTAATTGCATCCATCGGCAAGATAGCCTCTGCTTCGTCTCAACTCATCAAACTTCACCCTCACAAACATATCCGAGAGCGCCTGTTTGAGTGCCGTAAGCCCCACCATGCTGTTGAGTGCCTCCATACAGGTACCCGACTCATCTTTCTTGACCATCCTTCGTAAGTCGACATCCACCGCCTTGATGGTGATGAGTTGCGATGCATTGTCTGGATGCAGCACCGACTCCTCCAACATGCGGTCCTGAAAGGCTGGCATGAGAGAATCTGTGAAGAAATGTTTGGAACTATCACTATGCCATCTGCTCAAGAGTCCCTTTTCTTCCATCGACCTCATGTGACACACAATCTTCTCCATCGCCTCAGGAGAGAGATGCAAGTTGTTTTTGATCACCTCGCGCTCGATGGACCTTGCCGCATCAACCGCAGAATAGGCATCCGCCGTAAGGACACATGTGTCAGGGAACAGCGATTTCAAGCCAGGCGACGACTTCAAGATCGTGTCGATCTCAGTGTGGTTGCCCAAGAGATAGACATGACACTCCTCTTCTGTGTCGCTGAGGTTTTCGAAGAGCATCTCAGCAAACTGGTTGGCTAAAGGAAGGATCGCACCCAGATTGTAGAAGCAGAAGGTGTGCTCATCCTTGTCATTCATCAAATCCTCCAACCTTGCCAGTTGTCCGTCAGACGGACTCTCAGGCCCCAGTTCAGCCGCATTGACATAAGAGAAAGAAAATTCCGAAGATTCGATGTCATTGAGCGCATAGAGCGTCTGGCGCAGTTCCTCGGATGGTATGCCGAAGACGAGATGATTGGGTTGGACCGTCAGATTAGCCACCCCATTCTCCGTGCGGACAGCATTGCATTTGTCGATCATGAGCACCTTCAGCGCATGTTGCTTGATACGAACAAACCCCGCCTTCCGGCTCATCGTCTCCCACGCCTTGAAGATCAGCCGGGGGGATTCCTG
>CADCQC010000423.1 GCA_902803455.1 uncultured Prevotellaceae bacterium | reverse complement strand
TACTGGTCATGTCGGTCACATTCCGGGTGTCGAACGAGGAGAGGTCGAGGGCAGTGAGGCTGCCGCATTCAAGGAACATACCGCGCATGTCGGTCACCTGGCTGGTGTTAAGGTTCTCCATGCCTTTAATGCCGGTGAGTGACCAGAACTCAGAAAACCAATCCGACGTGCTCTTGGGCCTCACGCTGGCGAAAGAAGGCTCGAACACCACTGTCTCGATGTTGCTTCTAGCGCCGCAAAAATACCATCCCGGAGCGTCCGTCTCCGTCACGTCTGGCCCGCTCCAGAGTTCGTTGATGGTCTGCGCCGTTGCCCCCTCCTCCTCGGGAGTGAAGGTGCCGCCCTCGCTGAGCGTCTCCGTCCGGTAGGTGAAATAGAGGGTGTTATTGTCGCTGCAGAAGATGGCGTAGGGCGTCTGCGCCCCAGCCGCCGTGGCCAGAGCCGTCATCACGAACAGCGTCATCGCTGCCCGTTCC
Organism: uncultured Prevotellaceae bacterium; assembly: GCA_902803455.1. Lineage (GTDB taxonomy): Bacteria > Bacteroidota > Bacteroidia > Bacteroidales > Bacteroidaceae > Prevotella. Next base: position 1,578 of record CADCQC010000423.1, on the reverse strand, counting down.
AGCAAGTTTTTAATGGGTAGTTTTGTATTCATATGATTGTAAGTTTGATGATGCACACGCAATTATGCGCAAAATTACATTATTTTTGATAAACTGGGAAAAAAAGGGATTAAAGTTATCATTATCATTTAGCGCAGATGGCAGGACGAACCTAATAAAAACAGTATTTTCGGACAGGAGTGTCAAGGATAGATTAATCGTTGCTCTGGCCGGAAAGTCTGAACTTCTTACCGTCGAAGGTGTAGGTCACATAGGCATTGCTGAGGTAATACCTGTCATCCTTGCTGGTCACACGCATGTAAATGGTTTTTGTCTTCTCGTCATATTTGGCCACCCAGTCTTTTTGGGGACCATCCAAGTTATATAACACATAAGGGCCTTTGTTTTCTTCTGTGTCGAAAATGACGGGATGAGTAATTTTTTCTCCCTCTATAGACTCAGCATGGTAGGTGATGTAAAAACAACCTTCGTTGTGGGTTCTTCTCAGCAGATAGACGTTTTTCCCGTTCACGGTAAGGGTATGGACTTCATCCACAAATCCCCATGTAGGTTTGTTTTCAACCAATGATGTCATTGTCCGGCCATTGTCTGTGCGATATTGCCGGATGCAAGTGACGCTTACCAATCTTCTCCACTCACCAGTGATGTAACTGTAGTATCTGATACGCCCATCGGTGGAAGTGGCCACTTCGACACCCATGTCAAGCGCTTCTTCAAACATATAGGGTGGACACTCCAAAAAGCCTGGATGATCTTGTAAGAGTTTCACCAATTTCTCATCCCATTTATCCTGAAAAAACATTTCTTTTTCGTGTGATACGAACTCCTCTGGCATATCCTCCTCCAAATTCAGATCCACATCATATTTTCTTTCTTCGTCTTTCAGCATTTCTGTCCGATAGTCGAGAAGGAGGTTTCTCAATTCCACGACAGGGGCAAAATGTGGATTGCCGTTCAGCGATGTCTCGAGGTCCGTCTTCATCTTTTCCAATTGACGATCATAATCCTCGTTATTCATCTCCATGGTCCTTGCTTTCTCGCAGAAGTCAGAGACATCTTTCTCGTAGACTTTATACAAATTCGCCAAGGCCAGGGAGTCTTTCCTCGACAGCAAGGCGCCTGCCCTTTCCTTATCCTGAGTCACTGTCTCTTCTTTGGCGGTTGCCAAAGTGTTGTCCTTGTTGCTTTTTACAGAGGATGTGCATGCGACTGTGGCCAAACAGAAAGCCGCGATGACAAATAAGTGCTTTTTCATTGTTATATGGGGATTAGTTTGTTCGTTTATATTTTCGAAATATGTTGCAAAAATAACTTTTTTCATGCAAATTATGTCACTTTACAAATTTATATTCATTTTGTTTATCAAAAACCATGGATTATCCGCCCTAAGCCCCTGCCATTCTGGTTTCCAGCGGTTGGCATTGTTCAGAGAGGCACACCAGGAGCCAACCTCACGATGACTTTCACCGATGACGACGGGATTACGGACACCATTTCCCTTGAGGAGTTCTCCAAACAGTGCGATGATGGTGAAACCTATGACCTCTCCGTGCGAAAAGTAAGTTGCAGCCCCATCTC
>CADCQC010000422.1 GCA_902803455.1 uncultured Prevotellaceae bacterium | reverse complement strand
CTTCAACTCATCGAAGGCAGCATCCACTTTCTCAGTGGTGTCGAAACGGGAGATGGTCTCAAGGGCCTTGCGCTTGTTGATCACTTTTGGAGCAATGAATTTCTCGTCTTGCTCATTCTCCACATAGCCGAGAACAAACACAAAATCCTTGCTCTCACCAGGAGCCAGTTCCACTTCGATATAGTGAGAGGCAATGGGGCTCCAGCCGTGTGCATGACTGTTACGGGGACGTCCTTCCATCACGGCATCGGGACAGTCAAAACCGTTGTAGAGACCCACAAAGGTCTCACGGTCAGTGTCATAACCGTTGATGGGCACGTTCACACTGTAATAGGCATAGTGATTGCGCCGCTCACGATATTCTGTCTTGTGGTAGATGACGGAACCTTCTATCTCCACTTCACCTGTAGAGAAATTGCGCTGGAAGTTCTCCATGTCGGTTGCGGCATTCCAAAGACACCATTCCTCAAAAGAGAACAGCTTCAGGCAGCGGCGCTCTCCTGTGGTATTGCGGAGGGTCAGTTTCTGCACCTCACACCAACTCTTTAGGGGAACGAAAAAGAGCACGCTGGCCTCTATGCCGCTCTTCGCCGACGTGATGCGGGTATAACTCATCCCATGATGGCATTCATAGGAGTCGAGTGGGGTCTTGCAGGGTTTCCAACCGGGATTCCATACCGTATCGCCATCTTTGATATAGAAATAACGGCCGCCATTGTCCATCGGCACATTGTTGTAACGATAGCGGGTCAGTCGGCGGAATTTGGCGTCTTTGTAGAATGAATAACCTCCTGCGGTGTTGCTGATCAAAGAGAAGAAATCCTCATTGCCCAGATAATTGATCCAGGGCCACGGAGTCTTTGGATCGGTGATGACATACTCGCGGCTGGCATCATCGAAATGCCCATATTTCTTGTTTTCCATGATGAGGTGCTTTTATAGACGATACAGATCGCTGGCGGCCAGCAGATCCACTTTTTTCGACTCTAATATCTGTTCGCAGACTTCCAGATTGGATGGACGGATCACCACATTGGCACCGTCACCGTTACTGAAGGAGTACATGTATTCGATGAAAACACCAGCTTCAGAAAGACATTTGAGAACCACTGCCAGCGAACCGGGGGTGTTGGGACAGCTGAAACCGATCACATCGGTGATCCTTACCGTGAAATGGGCTTCCTTGAGCACTTTGTAGCCTAAATCGGGATCGCTGACAATGCAACGGAGAATACCGAAATCGGAGTTATCTGCTATACTCATGGCGGTGAGGTTGACACCTGCCTTGCCCAACACGTCGGTCACTTCGGTCAGACGGCCCGACTTGTTCTCTAAAAAAATGGATAATTGTTTAGCTAACATAGTATAATGTGTTTATAATAAGGTTATAATACTCGTTTGTCTATCACACGCTTGGCCTTGCCGGTGGAGCGCTCGATGCCCTTCGGCTCTACCAACTTCACTTTGAAGCCGATGCCGATCACACTGCGCAACTCACCTTCAAGCTTTTTCTGAAGGGCTACCATGTCTGACATGTTGTCGGTGAAGAATTCTTCTTTCACCTCCACCTTCAGCATGCTCGTGTCAGTGTTGTTCACACGGTCCACTTCAAGAAGGAAATGTGGCTCAAACTCTTGCTGCTTGAGAATCACATCTTCTATCTGTGACGGGAAGACGTTCACACCGCGGATAATGAGCATGTCGTCGCAACGGCCTAAGATGCGGTCCATCCTGACAAGGGTGCGGCCACAGGGGCACTTGTCGTAATGAAGGGCGGTCAGATCGTGCGTGCGGTAGCGCAGAAGGGGCATGCCTTCTTTTGTCAGATGGGTGAAACAGAGCTCACCAAAACTGCCCTCTGGCAAGGATTGGCCGGTCTTCGGATCCACAATCTCGGGGAGGAAATAGTCTTCGTTGAGATGGGTGCCGTGCTGACATTCGCACTCAAAACCTACACCAGGACCGCAAATCTCGCTCAGACCGTATATGTCGTAGGCCTTGATGCCTAATGAGGCTTCTAGGTTCTGACGCATCTTTTCGGTCCATGGCTCGGCTCCAAAGGCTCCGATACGCAACTTGAACTCCTCACGAGGCCATTCTGCTTCACGGAGGGTCTCACCAAGAAACATGGCGTAGGAAGGGGTACAGCAGAGAGTGGTGGTACCGAAATCATGCATCAACGTGATCTGTTACTGGGTGTTGCCTGATGACATCGGGATCACACTCGCTCCGATGTTGGAGGCACCGTCATGGGCGCCAAGTCCTCCTGTGAATAATCCATAACCGTAGGAGATCTGGAAAATGTCATCCTTCGTCGCACCATAGGCGGTGAAGGCACGGGAGATGGCTTCTGTCCACATCGCCAAGTCCTTACGGGTATAAAGCACCACGACGGGCTTACCTGTGGTGCCAGAGGAGGCGTGGATACGCACAATCTGACTCATCGGGACTGCGGCAAGACCAAAAGGATAGGTGTCGCGGAGATCTGTCTTCTCTGTAAAGGGCAACTTCGAAAGATCCTCAATTCCGTTGATATCATCGGGACTGAGATCCATTTCCTGAAACTTCTTACGGTAAAATGGGGTGTTGTGATACACGTAGTTCACAATCTTTTTAAGACGGCGGCTCTGGATTTCACGAAGTTGTTCGCGATCCATACACTCAATGCTCTCATTCCAATACATAATAGAAAGGCTTTTTATTCTTGAATATGATATTTTTTTTATATTACCTCATTTTGTTGCAAAATTACGCATTTTTCTTTTATTTGAAAGCATTTTCTATTTTTTTTCTGATTCTCTCTTCCAATCTGTCAGTATCGGGCGGGTCTGAACTTTGCCTAATTCACTGATTTGGTGGAAAATAATGCTGCTTTCATTTTGATATCTCATAGGCTTTCATTATCTTTGTTTTCCCAATGTGCATAACTAATAGATTTGACTCATTCATTTAACTAAGTTACTTTACTATGGACAATTCTTTCCTTTCTATGAGCGCCAATCCCGTGGTAGCTTTTTTGCAAAAACCGACAGAGGAGTTCACCAAAGCTGACATCATCCGATACATCCAACACCAACAGGTGAGGATGGTCAACTTCATGTACCCGGGGGGAGACGGAAAAATCAAAACACTGAATTTCGTCATCAACGACAAGAATTATCTTGATACCATACTCACTTGTGGTGAGCGGGTTGATGGCAGTAGCCTTTTCTCCTTTGTGGAGGCGGGCAGCAGCGATCTATATGTCTTGCCAAGATTCTCCACGGCTTTTCTTGACCCTTTCTCTGAAATCCCTACGCTTTGCCTGTTGTGCTCTTTCTTCGACAAAGATGGAAAACTGCTCGATAGCGCACCCGAACAGACGCTGGCTAAAGCTTGCCGGGCTTTCAGAAAGGTCACCGGACTGGAGTTTCAGGCCATGGGAGAACTAGAGTATTATGTCATCTTCGACAACGATGACCGATTTCCTGCCATCGACCAACATGGATACCATGAGTCGGCTCCTTATGCCAAGGCGAATGAGTTTCGTGCCAAATGTATGCTCTATATCGCACAGACTGGTGGACAGATCAAATACGGACATTCTGAGGTGGGTAATTTTGTGCTCGACGGTAAGGTGTATGAGCAAAATGAGATCGAATTCCTTCCGGTGGCGGCTGAGAAGGCGGCCGACGAATTGATGCTGGCGAAATGGGTGATACGAAACCTTGCCTACAGGATGGGACTCAACGTCACCTTTGCACCAAAAATCACTGCCGGAAAGGCGGGATCGGGCTTGCATATCCACATGAGGATGATGAAGGATGGACGTAATAGGATGATCGAGGGCGGACACCTCAGTGATGACGCTCGACGGATGATTGCTGGAATGATGCAGATGGCTCCGAGTATCACCGCTTTCGGTAATAAGAATCCTATGTCATATTTCAGGCTCGTTCCGCATCAGGAGGCTCCCACAAATGTCTGTTGGGGTGACCGCAACAGGTCGGTCCTTGTAAGGGTTCCATTGGGGTGGAATAGTGGTGCTGATATGTGCCAGGTGGTCAATCCGCTTGAGGAAAAGACCGTTGTCGATACGTCGATGAAACAGACGGTGGAGATGAGGTCGCCGGATGGATCGGCCGACCTCTATCAGCTCATCGCTGGATTGTGTGTGGCTTGCCGCCATGGGTTCGAGATGGACAATGCACTGGAGGTGGCGGAGCGCACCTATGTCAATGTCAATATCCATGATAAGGCGAATGCGGAGAAATTGGCACAACTGGCGCAGCTGCCTGACAGTTGTGCCGCATCGGCTGATTGCCTGGAGAAGCAAAGGGCGATCTATGAGATGGAGGGGGTGTTCAGCAAGGCCATGATCGACAGCATCATCAGACAACTGAGAAGTTTTGATGACCGTTCGCTCAGAAAACAGGTGGAGAAGGACCAGGAAAAAGTATTGCAATTGGTCAATACTTATTTCCATTGCGGATAATCCCCAACCGGCCTCTGGTTGAAGTCTTCTTGACGGCCATCGCCACTCTGCAGAAGATGCGGGCCTGTGGATGATTCACGATTCCATTATTTCTCCACGTAGATACGGGCGTCGACGGCGGTCACGCCATCGGCATCGGCCAACAATGGGTTGATGTCCATCTCCTTGATCTCTGTGGCAAAACGGAGAAGGGTCGACAGACGGACGATGACTTCGGCAAACTTGGCTTGGTTGATGCCTGTCTGACCGCGGGTGCCCTGGAGGATCTTGTAGCCACGGAGAGAATGGATCATCGAATAGGCTTCGCCGTAGGAGAGGGGAGCAAGACCGCTGCTCACGTCTTTGAGCACTTCCACAAAGATGCCGCCAAGACCGCATAGAACAATATGCCCAAAACGTGACTCATATTTCGCACCGATGAAGAGTTCGGTGCCCTTGAGCATCTTCTGGACCATCACGGAGGTGGCTCCCTCGATTCGCATCATACGGTCAAACTCCAAACGCAGATGTTCGGCACTCTTGATGTTGAGGGCAACACCGCCTACATCACTCTTGTGAACGGGACCTACTACCTTGGCCACCACTGGATAACCTGTGCGCTCGGCAAATGTAACCAGAGTGTCGACAGTGTCGCTCACCAATTCAGGCACCATCGGGATACGGGCACAACTCAGCAGGTCGTGAACCAGCGTGGGGGAGATATAACCGCTGTCCTTAATGCCGGAGATGATGTCGCGGATACGGGGAACGTCGACACCAAACAGCTCGATTTCCGGAGGGGCGGGCGCAGGGGTGCGCATCACTTGGGTAAGGGCGGTGGCGAGCGTCACCTCGTCACTGAAGTTCACATGTCCTTTCTTCAAAAACTCTTCCACCTCAGGACCGGCTGTGTGGAGACTGGGGAGGATGGGGAAGACGGGCTTCTTGCATTCAAGGATTTTCTGATG
>CADCQC010000421.1 GCA_902803455.1 uncultured Prevotellaceae bacterium | reverse complement strand
TGCGCATCTCTTCGGCTCCCATTGCCAGCGATCTGATACCCAAGGGACAGTGCGACGTGATCATCTCCATGGAACCTATGGAGGCGTTGAGATATTTGCCCTTCTTGGGAAAAAACGGATGGATCATCACTTCATCGGCTCCCTTTGTCAATATTCCCAACTATCCCGACATCGAAACCATCAAAGGCGACCTCAACAAGGTGGGCAACGTCATCATGCTCGATATCGAGCAGTTGGCAAAGGATAATGGCATCGCACGGTCGGCTAATGTCATCCTGCTCGGTGCAGCACAAAAAGCACTCGGCATCGACTATGAGAAACTGGAAGACGCCATCAGAAGAGTGTTCGGGAGAAAAGGTGAGAAAATCGTGGAGGCCAATATCAAGGCGCTGGCCATCGGAAAGGAAGCACAGCGATGAGAGCGACACCATTACCCAAACAACTCATTGATAATGCCATCAAAGACTATGGCATTCAGGACTTTGCAAAAGCCACCATCCGTGAGGTGAAGTCTATCGCTGCTTTCGCAGAGAAGGAGGCTGGAGTGGAATTTATCAAGATGGAGATGGGCATCCCCGGACTGCCTGCCGCCAAGGTGGGTGTCGAGGCGCAGATACAGGCGCTAAAAGATGGCATCGCCAACAGTTATCCCGACATCCAGGGCTATCCTGAACTCAAAAAGCAGGCCAGTAGGTTTGTCAAGGCTTTCATCGGTGTCGATATCCAACCGGAGGGCTGTGTGCCCACCGTGGGGTCAATGCAGGGCACCTATGCCTCGATGATGCTCTGTTCGCAGGCATCCAAGGGCAAGGATACCGTGCTCTTCATCGATCCGGGATTCCCCGTTCAGAAGATGCAACTCCAGGTGATGGGGGTCGCCTACGAGACCTTCGATGTCTATGGATACCGGGGTGAAAAACTGGCTCCCAAATTGACCGAATATCTTTCTAAGGGAAATATCTGCGCGATTGTCTACAGCAATCCCAACAATCCGTCGTGGGTGTGTCTCACCGAGGATGAGTTGCAGGACATCGGGCGGCTGGCTACAGAATACGATGTGATCGTGATGGAAGACCTGGCTTATTTCGCCATGGATTTCCGCCATGACTTGAGTAAGCCGTTTCAGCCGCCTTACCAACCCACGGTGGCGCGCTATACCGACAACTACATGTTGCTTATCAGCGGATCAAAGGCTTTCAGCTATGCCGGTGAGCGCATCGCTGTCACCTGTATCGGCGACAAACTCTTTCACCGTCACTTCGAACAGTTGTCTGCACGTTATGAAGGTCTGCCCTTTGGGATGGTCTTCTCCACCAGACTCCTCTATGCCCTCTCTTCGGGAACGAGCCACAGCGCGCAATATGCGCTTGCTGCCATCATGAAGGCGGCGTGCGATGGCACCTACCATTTCCGTGATGAGGTGAAGGTATATGGTGAGCGGGCGCATCGGCTCAAGGAGATTTTCACTCGCCATGGCTTCTATATCGTCTATGATCAGGATATGGGAAAACCTATCGCCGACGGTTTCTATTTCACCATCGGTTATCCAGGCATGACGAGCGGCCAACTGGCTCACGAACTGATGTATTATGGCGTGAGTGCCATCTGTCTCATCACGACAGGCAGCCATCAGGAAGGGCTTCGCGTGTGCACCTCATTCATCCGCGACAACCAATATGATCTCCTCGATGAGCGCATGGCCATCTTCGCAGAGAATCATCCCATCGAGAAAAATGATTAATGGAGAAAATCCTTACTTAGGAAAATCCTTTAAATAAATAGGCCTGATTCCCTGAGGATCAGGCCTATTTGTTATGGCTATTATGGCTATTATGGGCTAGGATGCTCTAAGATGTACTAGTTTTTCCTAGATCTTCCTAGCTCCTCCCATCGCTTCCTATTCCCATTTGATGTTGTTGCTTTGGCTTTCCAGGCATTTGCGGGCGGCGCGCTCGCCACGCTCGATCATCGTGTCGATGCTCTCGGCGCCAAAACTCGATACATCATAATCATCCAACTGCGGGTTGATGTATATGTCGGCATCCTCGCGGTTGGCTTTATTCTTCTTCCAGTCGGGGCGTGACACCAGCCAGTCGAGGATACCGCCGATGCCAAATGTCTCTTTCAAGGAGAAATCACGCTCCTCATGGTCAGACTGCTCGAGGTCGACAGCAATAACGATGTCGGCGCCCATCTGACGCACCACATCGACGGGCAGGTTGTTGAGCATGCCGCCGTCAACGAGGGTGCGACCTTTCCATTTCACGGGTTTGAAAGCGCCAGGGATGGCCATACTCGCACGCATCGCCAGCTCTAGTTCGCAACTGTCCATGATGATTTCCTCTTGTTCCTTGAGATCCACGGCCACGGCGCGGAAAGGGATGGGCAGACGGTCGAAACTCTTAATGCCGTCATAGCGCTTGGTCAGACTGTCGAGCAGATGGGTGATGTGTCGCCCGCTGAAGGCGCCGATAGCCGTGGGGTCGATGATGTCGTCGCCTCGCTCGCGGGCACGTTTGCCAGCACCGCTGATGGGGAACCCGAAAAGATAAGTCACACCGTCGCGTTGGTCGAGGACGCTGTTGCGCAAGTCTTTGTTGCGGTCGCCGATGAGTGTCAGCCATTCCTGCGTGCGAAACAGTTCTTCCAGTTCGCTAGCGCTGTAACCGCAGGCATAAAGGCCGCCCACGATCGCACCGATACTGGTGCCGGCAATATAGTCCACGTGGATACCTTTCTCCTCAAGAACCTTGAGGACCCCCACTTCAGCGGCTCCTTTTGCTCCGCCACCGCCAAGAGCAAGACCGATTTTCGGACGGTCAGGCTGATCACCGGCAAAGAGCAGTGTGCTGATGGACATCAGTAAAATGGTAATTATGGTTCTTAACATAGATGCTATTCTGTAGGATAAGATTTTATTCGGATGGAATAGATTTCACTCAGATGGATTGCTGGTGGTGGCAGGAGGTGCGTCGTTGTCTAATTGCAAGGGATGCTCGCGCCAATATTGTTCCTCATCGAAAGACACCTGGGGTTCGATGGCCTCATAGTCCTGACGGAAATAGATCTCTGGGTCGGAGTTGCGCATTTCCTCCTCATTGGGAGCGATGTAATAATAGTAGCGGGAGAAGTCTTCCACCACCGTGCTCTTCGTGGCTCCAGGACTATAACCTTCATATTCATGATAGACCTGAGGCTTGGAATGGTTGGGGCGTACGATCCATGAGATCCATTTGCGCAAGGTGGCTCGGTCACATCCCGAAAGCATGAGGGCGCAAAATATCAGAACAGCATAACGGCTGATCCCCAAAGCGATGCTCCGCCAGTTCCAAAAGGAGGTGCTTAAGGCGCTCCGGCAGTTCCTCGCCACCGCATGTCGGTGGGAGATGGGGCATGATGTCTGATGGTTCTTGCGCATGATAAATAGTGGAAAGATTTTGGAAAAAAGAGGTTAATCCTATCTCTCGGGCAACAAAGTTAAGAATTGCCCGATTATTTTTGCAGAAAATGATGGCTTTTTAACCTCTTTTTTGTATTTTTGCCGGAAATCAACCAAACAATCCTTTAACATGAAAAAAACAATCAAATCTTTTATGATGATAGCCCTTTTGGGAGCAGGACTCGCTGGGTGCGGTTCGCTGGAGGATACGCTCGTGGGTGCTATGAATATCTTTGATTTGTTGGCAAATACAGGTACAGAAACCGGTTCCTATTTTACCAATGAAAACAACGGCACGAACAATACTGGCACGAACAATACTGGCACCAATACCGGTAAGAACAATAACGGCACCAACAACTCTAAAAATACGGTCAATTATGGAGGTAAGGCGCCTAAGAAAAAGACCAACACGACGACGATCTCTTCCTCTTCGACAGGAAAGGTGACCCAGGTCACCGCACCCAC
>CADCQC010000420.1 GCA_902803455.1 uncultured Prevotellaceae bacterium | reverse complement strand
TCTCTTCCACATCCCTACGAGCATACATTTCTCCCATCCTTTCATCCCATGGCAGGGATGATGCGCCACGCATAAAATAAGGAGGAAATATTTTTTTGTTTTTTTATAATAAAGCGTCCAGTGTCTTCGTTAGTAAGATATACAACCATTATCAGATTGCCTATGAAAATTTTTACCCACGAAGAGACTGACCCATCACCACGCACACTCAACTTCATCCGAGAATTTGCCCACACCTATCGCGTTTTTGAGATGAACAGTCATCACCAAGTGTATTGCCTCAATTAGGCTCACACCCAATGTAGTTGTCGCTTATGGCCACGATGGTTTCCCCCTCACTCCTTGCAGCCGACTTCACCAATTTGCACGGTGAGATAGAGATGATCAACCGCAGCGAGGCTGATTGGCTGCATATGGACATCATGGATGGTGTCTTTGTTCCCAACATCTCTTTTGGCTTTCCTGTGCTGGAAGCAGTGGCAGGCATTTGCCAAAAACCCCTTGACGTGCATTTCATGACGGTTCATCCTGAAGTCTACATTGAGCCGACAGCAAAATTAGGCGCCATGATGATGAACATCCATTATGAGGCATGCACCCATCTTCATCGCACGGTACACGCCATCCACCAGGCTGGCATGAAAGCTGGTGTGACCCTCAACCCGTCGACCCCCGTCAGCATGCTTGAAGACATCATCTGCGATGTCGACATGGTCTTGCTGATGAGTGTCAATCCAGGATTCGGGGGCCAGCGCTTCATCGAAGGCACGATCGGCAAGATACGCCGCCTGCGCGAGTTGATTGCCTCCTCTGGCAGCCATGCCCTCATCGAGGTAGATGGAGGAGTACAGTCAGAGACAGCCCCCCGACTGGTGTCTGCCGGTGTCGACATCCTTGTCAGCGGCAGTTATGTGTTCAAAGCGCCCGACCCGGTGGCAACCATTCTTTCATTGAAATCACTTCACCCGTAGGGTTCCTGTTCATTTGATGAGCACAAAAAGATGTCCGCTGACTGTCTATCTGGTCAGCGGACATCTTTTTTGACAAGACATCGTCTGCCTCTGCCGATATCAGTCGAGCTGCAGTGTCACATGATGCTCTCTCACCATCCGCCTCAGGTTGAGGATGGCATAACGCATTCGTCCGAGTGAGGTGTTGATACTCACGCCGGTAGCTTCAGCAATCTCCTTGAAAGACATCTCCTGATAAAACCTCATGTAGACCACCTCACGCTGTGTGGGTGGCAACATATTCATCATCTTCTTGACATCGCGCAGCACCTGTTCGTTGACAAACTGATTCTCCACATTCATATCCAGTAAGTCGCCCCCCAGATTAGAGAGATCGTTGTCTTGAGACGGTTCTACGATTTTCTCGGATTTCTGCTCCCGATACCAGTCCATAATCACATTATGTGCGATTCTGACCAGCCATGCGCTGAACTTGCCAGAATTGACATACTTCCGCTGTTGCAGTTTGGTGATGACTTTGACGAAGGTTTCCTGAAAAATATCATCGGCTACATCCCTGTCGCGAACGACAAAAATAATATAGGTAAATAACTTTGTCTGTGTCCGTGCTAAAAGTAAGTCGAACGCTTTGTTATTACCATCGATGTACGCCAGAGCCAATTGCTCGTCAGTCATCTCATTCAAATATTCCATTCCTTAATATAATATGTTATTAAGTAATGTTGTTCCGATAGGCGTAATTGTTTAAGTTTTGAAATATAGTCGTCGATAAAACGTTGCAAATATAAGGACTTTTGGTCATTTGAACAAATTTTCGTCAAAAAAAACGTCATTTTGCATCACAATCTCCACTATTTTGTATATCTTTGCATCGTGAAGGTTCGCTTGGCGCGATTAGCAAAGGGAACGGGGTGCGAATCCCCGACTGTCTCGCAGCTGTGAGTTCCATTATTGCCTCACACAAGATGCCACTGCCTGATGATCAGGCGGGAAGGCGTGTGAGAGCGGAACAAAGTCAGAAGACCTGCCTTCTCAAGCATATTCCTGCTTGCTGACACCTCTCGATGTAAGGGGCGACGCATAAGAGACGATATTTCATAGATGACTGGACTGCAGTCAAGAGGCCCGCAAATGACCATCGTGTGTCATGGTGTGGCTTTCCGTCGGCAAGGGCTGATGGCATCTGATGTGGATTTTTCTACAACCGAAGTGTATTATATAAGTGTTATGGATGGAGCGACGCCGTGAGGCACCGCTCCATCCTGCTTTCTGACGGATACCTTCAGATAGGAAAGAGGTCATGATGATACAGAGGTGGAGTCTTTCTTTGCATGCGGCTACAACGCAAAGTGTTTTTCGACATTTTTGAGGAATTGTTTCCAAAACATTCGTTTTTTTCGACAATAATACCTAATTTTGTTGATGACAAGCCCATGGGGCGCATCATATCCTGTCACACCATGCACGACATCATCATCAAGACCACAAGAGTGCTCCTGCCCTTGTTGCTGGGCGGTGCGATTCTCTATTGGATGTACCGGAGTTTCGACTTCCATCTGATGGAGGATGTGATGCGCCATGAGATGAAGTGGGAATGGATGATCCTGTCGCTGCCTTTCGGAGTGACAGCACAGTTGTTTCGAGGTCTGCGATGGCGGCAGAGTCTGGCCCCTATGGGTGAGCACGCCCGCACATCGACCTCTGTGAACGCCGTGTTTCTGAGTTATGCCACGAGTCTCATCATCCCGCGCGTGGGTGAGTTTCTGCGCTGCGGCATCCTCAAACGCTATGATGGCGTGTCTTTCTCCAAGTCATTGGGGACCGTCGTGACCGAGCGCATCGTCGACAGCCTGCTGGTCATCTTCATTACCGTGGCGACCCTGCTGTTGCAGATGAAGGTTTTCAACAACTTCTTCATCACCACCGGGACACGCTTCGACAAGTTCCTGGCCCAGTTCACCACCACAGGCTATCTGGTGACGGCCATCTGTCTGCTGGCTGCGATCATACTCATCTGGATTCTGGTCCGCAACATGCGGATCTATGAGAAAGTGCGTGATACCGCCAGCAACTTATGGCAAGGCATCATCTCACTTC
>CADCQC010000419.1 GCA_902803455.1 uncultured Prevotellaceae bacterium | reverse complement strand
GATATCGCTGCAACTATTGAGCGAAAGAGCCGTCACAGCCAGCAACATGGCTCCAAAAATATGCTTGATTCTCATAATCAATTCGATTTAGGATAGATTATTTCTTCTTGTAGAAGATTCTTACGTTGTCGATACACACATCTATGAAGCCACGTGCAGTACCCTGATTGATGGACTGTATACGGAACTGGTTGAGTCCAACACTCACGATATCGGCATAAGAGAGTCCTTTATAGCATGGGAATTCGCTCAGCGGGAGTACGTGGCGATACCATTTCCCTACAGGTGTCTCACCATTCACATCGCCAAGGATGGGATAGTAGTTCTCAAACAAGCCCGCATCATATTGGGTCCAGTTGAAGTTATCAAACTGGTTCTCTTTGTCATCGATGGGTTGGATCATATATCTGAGGTAACCAGAGAACACCCCATTGTTGTAGTCGGAATGGTTATTGTAGACCTCCATGGCCAGATAGACCTCGTCGGCTGAGGCCGTGGCAGGAATGATGTCAAACGAAGGAAGGGTGAAGGGGTTGCCTTCCCATCCCTTGCGGTAATAGATCATCTTTCCCCACCACTGCTGTGCCTCGCTCTCGACGGTGATACGGGCATAGGTGCCATCACCTGTGAAAGGAGCCGCATCAGGAGAAGCTGTCTCATAAGTGGCATTGGGATCCCATCCGTTGTCGGTAGCATCGCCGTCGAAATTGGTCAACAAGCAATTATAGTTGCAGAACAAGACCGAAGCGACACCGCCCGGTGTGGTGACGGTCAGCAGTCCGTCATTATCACGGGCAGGCATCTCAGGCATGACAAAAGAGATGGCATCCTCGCTCTCTGCCACGACATACTGGTCGGCAGAAAGGGTCACGTCGCCGAAGGAAACCGCCTCCACCTGCACGAACTCACGACCAGAGATGGTCACCTGTTCACCTGGTACAGGCATGTCGGAACTGATGTCGAAGATCAACGGCTGTCCTGGTACGACAGAGAAGTCGATATAGGCCGTTCCGCCAGCGCACTCGACCACCAATGCACCCTTATCATAAGGCAAACTCGGGATGGTGACATCCAACTGCGAAGTAGTCTCGTAGGCCTGTGTCCTCGGATTGATATGATGGTCTTTGGTGACGGTAGCCATCTTACTGATATCGACATGGTTGCCGCCGACGGTTTGCCATACGGTGGTGTCGAGTGTTGCGGCAGGGATGTCTGTGAAGTAAGCTTTCTCTACGTCGACCAAGTTGATGCCATAAACGCTAAGCACATCGCCTTCCTTACGTGGGTATTTCGCTTGGATACGCGAGATGGAAGGATAAGGAGCCGTGATTTTGAAAGAATAGACAGCAGTACCATGACTGGTTTCGAGACGGATCTCATCCTTGAGGTTGCTGTTGAAGGCGGTCAGTTCAAATCCTTTGTCCTCGGTGGGCACCTGGATGATGACACTATGGTCGGTGTTCATCGTAGGATTGAAATAGACCTCCTGGTCATTGATATATGCTTTCTGCACGGCGCTCAGGTTATTACCGATAACGGCGATCAATGAGCCTGGTCCTGCCTTCGTGAAAGTGCTGTCGGCTTTGGCAGGGTCGCATGACCGCACGGCAGTGATCTCGGGAGTCCCCATACCGGCCTCATCATCCTTACAAGACGATAAGGAAAGGAGAACCACCCCCATCAGGGCGAGACACGCCCATCCATATTTGATATTTGAAAAAATACTTTTCATGTCTTGTACAGTTTAGAAGTTTTACTCTCCAAAGTTATACTCCACAGCCGGTTGGTTGAAGTATGGGTTCTGGATGACATCAGCCTCGGGATAAGGCATGAAGATATTCGCCTCACTGAGCACGATGGGTGCATAGTCTGCTCCTCTGGCCTCAGCGAGCGCATCGAGGTCATAGACGTATCCCTGATCTTTGGTCTTGACAACTGTATTGTCTGTTTCCGATTCACGCAGACAGTCACTCCAGTAGCAATGTCCATTCTCATCAAAGAAATACCAGTTGTTGGTGCCAGGGAATACACAGCGGTAACTCATGGTGCCATCCTCATTCATCAGCAAGTCACCTGAATTGAGCATAAAGGCTCTGTGCTGCTTGTGGTTGAAGAAGTCGAGCATATATTGCGGGCGCCATCTGTACCATGTCACCATATCATACCAGTTGCAGTATTCCATGCAGAATTCGATACGTCTCTCCCGGATGAGTTCCTCGAAAGTAAACGATGATTTTGCTGGAAGTTTGGCTCTCAGACGGGTAGCATTGAAGGCCGCCAGGGCGTTGGGATCGCTGGTGGAATTGTTGTTGCCCAAGAGTGCCTCAGCCTTGATGAGATAGACATCAGCCAGACGCATGATATAGGTATTGAGTGGTGAAGCCTGCTGAGCCAAGTGTCCGTCGCAATCGGCCTTGGTGCCGACAACGCCTTTCTTGCACTGGATCCAGTTGGACTTATAGGTATATCCGCCCTTCTCTGTCCAGATGTAGTTGTAGAAACGTCCTGGTGTGAAGAAGGTACCCCTCAGACGGAAGGAGTCAGCGGGTTCTTCATTATAATACTCGATCATGTCGACAGAGGCATGGAGACTGCCACCCCAACAGTTGACATCAGTCACGTCAGACCAGGCGAGGTCGGAGATGAGGTTGTTGTGCGAGGCATAATCATCGATGAGCGGGTCGGTCCACCTCATGGCAAGGATGGTCTCCTCATTGTCGTTAAACTGTGGACGGAAAAGATCCTCGTAGTTGTCGAGCAAGCGATATTGTCCACAATTGATGACTTCGTCGCAAAGCGCTACGACACGCTGGAGGGTGGCCTGGTCACGCTGTCCGCCCTTGTTCCAACCGCTCTGTGCGAGCAGTGCTTTGGCGAGCATAGCCTTCGCAGCGTAACGTGAAGGATGGAAATTGGCACCTTTTTCGGGCAACAGCTCTGATGCACGCTCGAAATCCCTTACGATGAACTTGAGCACGCTCTCTTCTGTGGAAAGCGGTCTCACCGGTGTTGTTGTGGCATCGATATTGTCCTCATACAGAATGACCTCTCCCCATCCACGTAGGAGATAGAAATAGGCCGTGCCACGCATGAGCATTGCCTCTCCTTTGGCCTGGTTTTTGACGGCTTCTGAGACATCGCTGGTGGCATAATTGTCCATGTTGTTGATGACTTGGTTGGCCATGGAGACAACCATATAAATCGAAGACCAAGCATTGACGATCTCGGTGGTGAGACCGGTGATGGTGAACCGTGCGAACTCTCCTTGCAGATAGGGACTCCAGGCATCATTGGCCCTGAAAGACCCCATTCCCACGATACCACGTTCGTTATAACCGCTCCATGCATACCCATAGAGAGGTTCGAGGTTTTTGATGACGGCTTCATCGGAGGTAAAATAATTGTCGCCCACATAACTGTGCTTTGGCGGACGGTCGAGGAAGTCTTCGCCACAACTGCTCACCATTGCGACAAGGGCAAGCATACAAACTATGATGATATTATATTTTTTCATTTTCATTGTCGTTTAGCAGGTTCTGACTTAGAAATTCACCTTGATTCCAAAGTTGTAGATACGCGGTGACGGATAACGGTAGCGGTCGATACCCTGAAGCACCACACTCTGTCCGATGGAGCCGAGTTCTGGATCATACCCATCATATCCGGTGATGGTGAAGAGGTTCTGCACATTGGCATATACCTGCACCCAATTGAGCATAAGGGGTTTGAGCCACTTTTTCGGTAGATTATAAGCGAGTGAGAGGGTCTTGAGGCGGATATAGGAACCATCCTCGATGAAGCGGGAACTGACACGGTTGTTGTCGTTCTGGCTCTCTCCGCTGACACTGATGCGCTGCGTCTGTGCTGTCTCAGGATTGATCACATAGACATTGGAGATGTCGTTGAGTGATCCATCGGCCTCATACATGCCTATTTGGGCATAATCATTGACCAGTTTCAGTTTGTTTCCCCATGCTGTGGGGTCAGAGTGATTGAGTTTGACGAGGTTGAGCACATCATTGCCCACACTTCCGTTGAGGAAGAATGAGAGTTCGAAGTCTTTCCACCTGATGACGTTGTTCAGACCGAAGGTGAAGTCAGGATTGGGGTCGCCGATATACTTACGGTCTGCCTCGGTGATCTTTCCGTCGCCATTGACATCCTCAAACATATAGTCACCCACCCAGATGCCGCGTTGTGCGATGGGATAGAGGTTTCCGTTGGAGTCAGCCGGTCTTGCCACGGGCAGTTTTTCCCCATTGGCATCGAGCATGAACTCACCGAGTTGGTTTTTCTGATAGAAGTCGTCCTCTTTGGTGAATAGGCCGATGACATTATATCCATAGAAGCGTCCCACCGGTCCTCCGATCTCGGAGAGGGTATAGGTCTGTCCTCCAGTGATACCAGGAATGGAAGCGTCGTCGGTATATAGTTTGGTGAGTTTGTTTCTGTTGAACGATATTGTTGCTCCTGTGCGCCATTCGAAGTCATTCTTGGAGATATTGACGGTGTTGAGGGTGAATTCCACACCCCTGTTTTCCATCGCTCCTGCATTGACTTTCTGAGGATTGATGCCTTTCCATCCGCTATTATTGATGATGTAGGTAGGCAATGTGGCATCCATGAGCAGGTTGTCGGTTTTTTTGATATATGCGTCGACAATAAACTCTACACGGTTATTGAACAGAGAGAGGTCAAGACCCAGGTTATAGGCTTTTGTCTCCTCCCACTTCAGGTTAGGATTGGGGAAGTTGGCATCGAGGAATCCCGTACCCCATGCCGTGGGCTGTGCCTTCATGGCCACGCCATAAGCATAACTTCCTGCCTGCTGGTTACCGACGAGTCCCCATCCGAGTCTGAGTTTTGCGTTTCTGAGCCATGTGATATTTTTCATGAAGTCTTCCTGTGTGATACGCCATGCCAGAGCCACAGAGGGGAAGTAACCCCACCGGTTGTTGGGACCGAAACTCGATGATCCGTCAGCACGCAGCGTGGCAGTGAGCAGATAGCGCTCAAGCAGGTTATAGTTGAAACGTCCGTAATAGGATTCGATGGCCCAGTCGCCTCCTTGTTCATTTGACTGTGATGTGGACTTGTCACCCAGAGCGATGCTTCTGATATTGTTGAAGGTGAAGTTGGATACGCTCTTGGTGCCCTGATACCACTCACCCTCTTGTGACTCGTGTCCGGCCATGACCTGGAAACGGTGTCCCTTGAAAGGTTCAAAGTCGTAGGTGGCATATTGTTTGAACGACTCGTAGGTGTTGCGGGAGTCGCCCACGGAAAGTCTCGACTCGATGCTCTGCTGTGCAGTCTTGTAGGATGGCTGGAAGAACCGGCTGTCACCGAAACTGCGGCTTCCGCCATATTCGATGCGGATGGTCAGTCCCTTGATGGGTGTGATATTGGCAAAGGCATTATAGTCGAACTGGTTGTTACCGCGGTTGTTGTCGCGCATCTCTGCCTCGAAAAGCGGATTGGAGTTATAGTTGTGCTCCAGGTTGAGGCCGAAGTCATAAGAACCGTCGGGGTTGCGTGCTGCCATGTCGGGATACTGCACGAGGGCCGTCTGGATGACATTGTTCTCATCAAAGGTGATGACCTGTTCGGTTTTAGCATAGGCAGCATTGACGCCTACCTGCAACCATTTGGTGATATTAGTGTCGAAGTTGGCGCGGAAAGAGACACGCTTGAAGTTGGAACCCACACCGATACCGTCCTGGTCGAGGTATCCGCCGGAGATCGAATAGTGCATATCTTTCGTACCGCCATTGATATTCACCTGATGG
>CADCQC010000418.1 GCA_902803455.1 uncultured Prevotellaceae bacterium | reverse complement strand
CCAAGAATAAGTTGCGGGTGCTCGATGACCAGGATATCTATGTGGATGCCGACCTTTTTGCACTGGGCATCGCCGTCAATTCCACAGCAGAACTCTCTGTCGGCAAGGATGGCAAGACACACTCTGTGGGAAATCCCACAGAAGGAGCACTCCTGCATTGGCTGTTGAGGAAAAAGGATGTCTTTTACGCTCCCCTTCGCGAACGATGTACCATCCTTGAACAGCAGACCTTCACACCAGAGACGAAGCACATGGTGACCGTGGCGAAAGATACCGTCACAGGCGTTACGTGGCAGTTTGTCAAAGGAGCACCGGAGGTGGTGCTGGCTATGTGTGATACCATTGCCGGCGGGCATAATGAACAGGAGGTGAAGGACCGGTTGACCGAACTTCAGAAAATCGGGCGGCGCACGCTCGGTTTCGCCTGTAAGAAAATCAACACCGGGGAGGAAACCCCTATGCAGTTCATCGGTTTCGTAGGAATGGCTGATCCCGTCAGGGAGGATGTGCGTGAGGCTGTCGATACTTGCAGGAGAGCAGGTGTGAGGGTCATCATGGTCACTGGCGATGTAGCGTTGACCGCCAATGAGATTGCCCGTGAGACAGGAATCATGGATGCAGACGAACCTGCTCAGGTCATCACTGGCGCAGCATTCGCCGACATGGAGGATGACTACCTCAAACGTGAGGTATTGCCCGGATTGAAGGTGCTTTCCAGGGCACGCCCATTCGACAAGGCTCGTCTGGTGGGACTGCTTCAGGAGATGGGGCATGTCGTGGCGGTGACGGGTGATGGCACCAACGACGCGCTCGCACTGAAGAAGGCTCAGGTGGGACTGTCAATGGGTGACGGTACGGCAAGAGCCAAGGAGGCCAGCGACATCACCATCATCGACAACTCCTTTGTCAGCATCAACAAAGCCATCATGTGGGGACGGTCGCTCTATGTCAATATCCAGCGTTTCCTGCTCTTTCAGATGACCATCAACATCTGCGCTTGTCTCATCGTCCTTGCCGGTGCCTTCATGGGATTGGACTCTCCGCTCAACGTCACGCAGATGTTGTGGGTCAACCTCATCATGGACACGTTTGCGGCGATGGCGCTCTCTGCGTTGCCGCCCGACAAGCGCGTGATGCTTCGCCGGCCACGCAGTCAGAATAGCCATATTGTCGACCGACGCATGCTGAGACAGGTCGTGTGGGTCGGCATGCTGTTCTTCCTCTTCCTCTTTGGTGTATGGCAATTGCTCTGGCACATGGACTTTAGCCAGCGGCAGTCGGGAATGGCTGCCTTGCTCAGTTGGGATGCGGCAAAGGAATTCTTTACCGGCTTCACCAACATGACACATCATCGGCAACACATCTCCACATATGAACTGGCGCTCTTCTTCTCGATCTTTGTCATGATGCAGTTTTGGAACATTTTCAACGCCAAGTATTTCCGAAGTGGAAGAAGTCTGCTCCAGGACATCATCGACCTGTGCCGTGATCACCGTTCATGGCACCGCAATTTCAGCACCGGGTTCTTGTTCATCGTCTTCGTGATACTCGTCGGGCAGATCCTGATAGTCAACTTTGCCGGTCAATTCTTCGGTGTGTCGGCGCTTCACGCTACCGACTGGGTGCTTATCATTGTTGTCACGTCGCTGATCCTCTTCGTGCCCGATGCCGTGAGATTTATGCGGGAAAAGAAGAAAAATGCATGATTTTTACAAGTTTTATACTGATATGAGGCGTGGAATGATAGATTTTCATTACATTTGCACTATATAATGTCAGAGTTCATCGTGTATTTCAGATTTGACACGGATGATGAGGTCGAGACTGATGATGGCGTTGTGATTCAGATAAATTGATGATTGGAAAATGAAAATAGGAAAACAACTGATGAAATACCTCAGCCGCTTCAAATACATCATCGTATTTGTGGCCGGCACATTGCTTGTCACCGTCATTGGTGACAACTGCTTGCTTCAACACTACCGTTATTCGAAAGAGATTTCCGAACTGGAGGAAGAAATCGACCGGCAGGAGACTTTATTTGCACAAGACTCCATCAGGCTTGTCAGTTTGGAGCGCGACCCAGAGGCGATCCGCAAGATTGCCCGTGAACGGTATTTTATGAAGGCGAGCGATGAGGATATCTTTGTGCTCAGCGACGAAATACAGGAGAAATAGTATGCGACAACTCAGTCCTCTACAGACAGCCATCTACCTCATCGGAGGAGTGCTGATGGCCACCGGTGCAGGATGCTGCGCTTTTCTGTGGCATCCGAAAGTGTTCTCATGGATCTACCTTGTGGGCGCTGTTGCCTTTTTCGCCATGCAGTTGCAGCAACGCTATGAGGGCACCAACCCCACCATCGTGAGGCTTCGTAAGATCATGATCGCGTCGGGCGTGTTCTTCGTTGTGGCTGGTCTCCTCATGGTCGATACAGCCTACCAGTTTTTGGGCCGTTACATGCCGCTCGTCACCTATATCACCTACTTTTACAATAAATGGGTGATGCTGCTGCTCGCAGGAGCCATCCTCCAACTCTATTCTACCCACAGAATTTCAAATGAATTGCAAAAAGATTGAAAAAAACATAAAAGAAAGCCCCATATACTTAAATTCAATGAAAATTTTTTCTCACATCGGGATTTGATGTTATTTTTGTGAGACAAATTAATTGTTGGCTGATAAAAATGAACAAATCTCTCGCTTTCTTCCATGCTGTCTGTGCCGTCATATTGTTGGCTTCATGTGCTAATTCTTATCATATCGACGGTTCTTCCGACATCTCAGGGCTTGACAGCAGGAAGATGTATCTAAAGGCTTTGCAGGAAACCGAGTTCCAAAACATCGACTCAACCGAGGTGGTGCATGGGAAGTTTGACTTCATCGGTAGCACCGACTCGGTGAGAATGGCTTATATCGTGGTGAGTGAAGGTTATAGTTTGCCTCTGGTCATCGGAGACGGAGACGTTGTCGTGCGCATCAACAAGGCAAGGACCGAGTGGGGTGGTACGCCTCTCAACGATAAACTCTATAAGTTTGTCAAAAGCCTCGATAGCCTCAACCTGCAGTTGCAAGATCTTGAGCATGAGTACAATATTGCCTTCATGGATGGTGAAGACATGAATGAGGTGATTCCCCGTCTGTCAAGAGCCAACCAGATGATTAATGTGCGCATCGACTCCTTGGTCACCAGGTCGATTACCGACAATTTCGACAATATCCTCGGATCGGGCATCTTCATGCTGGCCACGCAAGCACAGCGCTACCCGGAGATGAGTCCATGGGTGGTGGAGATCATGAGCAAGGCTACCGAAAACTTCAAGAACAACGCCTATGTGAGGCAATACCTCCAACAAGCCAACTACATACAGAATGTGCAGAACGGGCTGGAGGCTCCTCCCAATGCTGCTCCGCAACCCACAACAGGAAATGCGGCGCCCCAAGCACCCACTCCCAACGAATTGGCAGCGCCTGCCACAGAGGAGAGCGACACGACCTCTACCGGAAAATGATGGCATGCCATGAGGACGCTGATTGCTGATGCCACAATCGCCAATGAGGGGCGATGCACCCACGGACATGTGGTGATAGAAGATGATCGTATCAGTGGCATTTATGAGACCGATAATGCACCCTGCGGACACTACGACAAACGTGTGGAGGCCGCAGGGTGCATTGTCATGCCGGGTGTCATCGATAGCCATGTGCAT
>CADCQC010000417.1 GCA_902803455.1 uncultured Prevotellaceae bacterium | reverse complement strand
TATTGGGCCCATGAGGGCAGTGTGAGCATCTTCGATATGTTCAACCGCATGAAACGAGAATATGCCGGTATCATGAAGCGCTGCCGTGCTTTTGACAAAATGATTTACGACGACGGACTTAATGCCGGCAACAAGCAATATGCCGAACTGCTTTCGGCATGCTACCGCCATTGCATAGCAGCCCACAAACTATTCCGTGATGATGAAGGCAACCTGCTCTTCTTCTCAAAGGAAAACAACAGCAACGGATGCGTGAACACGGTCGACCTCACCTATCCAGAAGCGCCACTATTCTTGATATACAACCCTGAACTGCAGAAGGCCATGATGACCAGTATCTTCGAGTACAGCTATACCGGTAGATGGCAGAAGCCATTTGCCGCCCACGACCTTGGACAATATCCCAAGGCCAATCATCAGGTATACGGTGGTGACATGCCTCTGGAGGAAGCCGGCAACATGCTCACACTTGCCGCCATGCTCTGTAAGATCGACGGCAACACCAATTACGTGAATAAGTATTGGGATGTCATTACCACCTGGGCCAACTATCTTTCAGAGAATGGCCAAGATCCTTCCAACCAGTTGT
Source organism: uncultured Prevotellaceae bacterium (assembly GCA_902803455.1). Classification (GTDB taxonomy): domain Bacteria; phylum Bacteroidota; class Bacteroidia; order Bacteroidales; family Bacteroidaceae; genus Prevotella. The sequence continues at coordinate 3,559 of CADCQC010000417.1, read as the reverse complement.
GCACAGATGACTTTGCCGGGCATTGGGCACACAATGCCAACCTTTCGGTGAAAGCCATCATGGGAGTTGCCGGATACGCAGAGATGGCACGCATCAAAGGTCTGGCAAGCGTTGCCGACAAATACATGAACCGCGCCCGTGAGATGGCTGAGAAATGGGAGAAGGATGCCAGGGAAGGCGACCATTACCGTCTGGCATTCGACCGTCCCGACACTTGGAGCCAGAAATACAACATGATTTGGGACAAGCTGTGGCAGACCAACCTTTTCCCCAACAATGCCATGGACGTTGAGGTGAAATACTATCTCACCAAGCAAAACAAGTATGGTCTGCCCCTTGATATCCGCCGCGACTACACCAAGAGCGACTGGATCATGTGGACCGCCGCCATGTCAAAGGATAAAAAGACCTTCCTGAAATTCGTTGCACCACTTTATGCATATATGAACGAGACAGAGAGCCGTGTGCCGACGAGTGACTGGTATGACACAAAAACCGCAGCCATGATAGGTTTCAAGGCCCGCAGTGTGGTGGGTGGCCACTGGATGCGCGTACTGGTAGAGAAATGGAATAATCAATAAATCATAATTATTATGGAAAAAACGACAATCCCAGCCAGATATGGATTGCTCTCGGCAGTCCTGCTGGTATTCCTGATGCTTTGCATTGCTGGTTGCAAAGATGATGACGACAGCAATGCTGACATGGTCCCATTCGACCCCTCACAGGAAGTGGTGATCACTGATTTCACACCGAAAGACGGTGGTGTCAACCAGAAGATGCTTATTTTCGGTAAAAACTTCGGTGTGGACACCGCTTTAGTGAGCGTCACTATTGGTGGCAAAAGGGCTGTGGTGGTCAACGTGAAGCCCACTACCATCTATTGTTTTGTGCCCGCTGGCGCCTATCGTGGCGACATCCAAGTCACCATCGGCAACAGCAGTATAGGCGAAAAGACAGCCACATCTACAGAGATATTCAAGTATGAGCGCAAAATGGTGCTCAGCACACTCTGCGGAAAACGGAATGAGAGCGGAGACGACCCATGGAATCCCGGTTCCGTTGGAGTCACAGTTCCCTTCAGCGAGGCCTCCGGTTTTCGTGAGGATGGTTTTATGAAATGGGATCCCCGTTATCCGGAGCGTCTCTATATCATTTACGACTTTAGTGGTCCTGGTATACAAATGCTTGATATGAAACGTCGTACCGTGCAAGTTGTCATGTCCAAGGCAGCCTGCTTTCAGGACCAGCGTCTCCGCACCATCGATTTTGCCGATGACCCCTATACCGGTGAGAAAGCCAAATACATGCTGGTGTCCACCGACCGCGCGGACAACGGACAACAGTCGACCAGCGTATGGATCGTGACGCGCAACCATGACGGCACTTTCAGTAACAACTCACAACGACAAGTGCTCGCCTCCTACAAGCAATGCAATGGAGCCTCCATACATCCCATCAACGGCGAGCTATATTTCAACAGCTACGAAAGCGGACAAGTGTTTCGTCTGGACATGGCCCGTTTTTTCGAGACCCAGCAGGAAGGCTATGAAGGTGCTCCATGGAGTCCTTATATGGCCGATGGCGCCTATCAGAACATTTTCCGCATACAAGACAATGGATGGGAATTCCAAATCGACATCCATCCGTCGGGAAAATATGCCTATATCGTAGTTATCAACCAACACTACATCCTACGTTCTGACTATAATGAGGCAGAGAAGCGTTTCTCCGCTCCCTATGTGTTTGCCGGAGAAATGGGACAAGCCGGTTGGGTGGAAGGAGTAGGCACAAGTGCCCGCATCAACCGTCCCTATCAAGGATGTTTCGTCAAGAACCCAGAGTATGTAGCCGCAGGCCGTGAGGATGTCTATGATTTCTATTTCTGCGATAATCAGAATCACTGTATCCGTTATCTGACTCCGGACGGTTTGGTACGTACCTATGCCGGACGTGGCACGTCATCCATCACCGACAACAACATGTGGGGCACCGAGGACGGAGATCTGCGCGAGGTAGCCCGATTCCGCGACCCTACAGGCATCTGCTATAACGAGGAGACCAACACCTTCTACATTCTCGACACCGTGGGGCACCGTATCCGCATGATTTCGATGGAAGGCAATGAGGAAAATGAACAATGAAAAACGGTAACACTATGAAGAATTATATCGTCATGCTATTGATGATGCTCAGCACCACCGTTGCATGGGCACAAAACGAATTGGAAATCACGGGAACGGTCACCGACGAGCAAGATGAGCCACTCATCGGCGTGAGTGTCGTTGTGAAAGACGTCAATGGTCTTGGTGTGATTACAGATATTGACGGACATTATAAGATCAAAGCCAAACAATATCAGACATTGGTATTCACATATATCGGTTTCAAGACTCAGGAAGTGCTGCTGAAAGGCGATAAGACCGTCATCAACATCAAACTTCAAGAAGAATCCAAGAACATCGTCGATGAGGTGGTGGTCACCGGTATGGGTACCCAGAAAAAACTCACCGTAACGGGTGCCGTGACCAATGTCAACATGGATGAGTTAAAGCACTACAGTTCATCCAACCTGTCGAATACCCTTGCAGGCAACGTTCCGGGCATCATCGCCATGCAAACCAGCGGCCAGCCTGGACGCAACACCTCAGAATTCTGGATCAGGGGAATCTCCACCTTTGGCGCCGGTTCCTCAGCTTATATTCTGGTAGATGGTTTTGAGCGCGACAACATCAATGACCTCAATATCGAGGATATAGAATCGTTCTCCGTGCTGAAAGATGCGTCAGCCACAGCGATTTATGGTTCAAAAGGAGCCAATGGCGTCATCCTCATCACCACCAAACATGGTCATGCCGGCAAGATCAATGTGAACGGCAAGGTGGAAACATCCTACAACACCCGTACTAAAACGCCAGCGTTTGTCGACGGCATTACTTATGCCAACTTGGTGAACGAGGCTCGTATCACCCGCAATCAGCCCCCATATTACCAGCCAGAGGAGATAGAGATTATCCGCACGGGCATCGACCCCGACCTTTATCCCAACGTGGACTGGATGGACCTGCTGCTCAAAGACGGTGCATGGAGTTATCGCGCCAATGTGAATCTCAGCGGTGGTGGCAATACCTCACGCTATTATGCCTCTATGTCGTATGTTGAAGACCAAGGTATGTACAAAACCGATGAGACGCTGAAGAAGAAATACGACACCAATGCCAACTACAATCGCTGGAACTATCGTCTGAACGTGGATATAGACATCACCACCACCACATTGCTGAAACTCGGTGTCAGCGGTGATCTCTCGAAGAGGAACAGCCCAGGTCAGTTGCGTTACCGTTCTATTGAAGAAGTGGAGAACAGCCAGAACAAGATGGACGTCTGGGTGAATGATGATGATATCTGGGGACAACTCTTCGGATATAATCCCCTGCTTTCACCCATCAAGTACAGCAATGGCTATATGCCAATGATCAACATCGGACGCGGCAATGCAGCCATGATCAACCCATGGGTGTCGGCCACACAGTCGGGTTACAACGAGAACTGGAGCAAC
>CADCQC010000416.1 GCA_902803455.1 uncultured Prevotellaceae bacterium | reverse complement strand
GTGATGTCGGCTTGATAGGCTTTACGGCGCTCTGGGGAGTTGGGCTTATGCTTGTCTATGCAGTCCACGGAGAGACCATTAAACTCATAAAGAGGACCCATCCATTCTGAGTCACGCTTGGCCAGATAGTCGTTCACGGTCACGACATGCACGCCATTACCGGTTAACGCATTCAAAAACACTGGCAGCGTAGCCACAAGGGTCTTACCCTCACCAGTGGCCATCTCGGCTATCTTGCCTTGATGAAGAACGGCACCACCAAACAACTGGACGTCGTAGTGGATCATGTCCCATACCATATCATTGCCACCGGCTATCCAGTGGTTGGAGTATATAGCTTTGTCGCCTTCTATCCTGACAAAGTCTTTCGTGGCTGCCAACTCGCGGTCGAAATCATTGGCATTCACAACCAATTCCTCGTTCTGGGCAAAACGACGGGCGGTCTCCTTCACAATGCTGAAAGCTACAGGCAAAATCTCGTTGAGTTTTTCCTCATAAATCTCGAGAATCTCTTTCTCAATCTTGTCTATCTGGTCGAATATCGGTTTGCGCTCGTCCAAAGGAGTCGACTCTATCTTCGATTTCAGTTCTTCTACTTTGGCTTTCTCATCTTTAGCTGAGTCTTGTACATAACGCTGAATCTCTTTGGTGCGGGCACGCAACTGATCGTTGTCAAGTGCCTCAATCTCTGGATAGGCGGCTTTTACACTCTCAACAATTGGTTGAATCAACTTCATGTCGTGAGTGGATTTGTTGCCAAACAGTGATTGCAGAATATTAAAAAATCCCATTTCTTACTTATATTCGTTTATTTGATTCTTATTTTTTATGAAATCTTTGTTTTAAACGTGCAAATTTACATCTTTTATTTGGTAATCCCTAATTTCTTGCCTCCATTTTGACAATATAGGCTCTTTTATTGCTTTTGAGTGGAAAAACTGACCAATCGTTTCGACAAATGGTGACGGGTAATGCACAAAATCAGCAAAGATAATGCCAAAATATGGACACTGGTGTCGTATTTTTGAAAAAATCCACCAATATAGAAAAGCAAAATCAGAATACTCCACACTGGCCACCACCAATGCACACCTCCTTTGATGGACTTCCTCACAATGGGGTAGAGCAATATAAGTGATATGGGGGAGAGCATGAGTATCTGTAAGTTAACATTCACTGTGGGGTGATGGGAGAAAATCATCATCGTGAGAATGATTCCGCATATTCCTGTCAGAAATAGTAGAATTGCTTCGTAAATCCAACAACGATAATGGAAATGATATTCTGAAAAAATGATGACAAGTGTGAGTACCAGGATGATCAAAGCACAGGTGATTGGACTTAACGGAAATTCTTCTTCTATGACTTGGGGACCACTTGGCAGCAATAGGCGGGTCTCACTCACCAAAGGACGGATGCTGTCTGCTATGGTGATGTGGGCGGTGGAAAAGTCAGACATGAGGTTGGAGGGCAAGAACTGTCGTTCACTGCGGTGGGTAGGACGGTCGGACATGACACCCAACAGAAGATTGTTGCCTAATTGTGTCCAGGGATGGCCTTGCGTACAGGAATCTGTCAGATGGCGGAATGTAATGTCGGATAAATCTTCACCTTTATACTCCACTTGGCCGTCTAAATGCTCGACAATCATGTCTCGGGCACGGGTCGTGCAATTGTCATGAAAAAAATTATAACGGTAGGTGACGTTCTCGGGCTTCGCGTTTTCTGCCAGGGCTGCCATGATGCGGAGCTTCTCACTTGGGGTCAGATTCAGCACTTGCTCTGTCACCGAACTGTTATAGTAGCTGTATTGGGCGCAAAAATCATCTATCGTATTCACACCCATGCTGTAGTCGGTCAGACCGAAGATAAAGCGGAGAATAAAATGGGGCTGGAGAAAATCAAAAACACCATAGTTGACCGCGATGTCTGTGCCTCTGGTCTTGTCGGTCACTCGAAGGGCGGTGTGTCCATAAAGGCTGTACACTTCATCATGGGGTGAACAGGTCAACAGACTGATCTCAATACTGTCGGGATTGATTTGGGCTGGTACGTGAATCGTATAACCAATAAATAGTAAGGTGGCCCATAATCGGGGAAAGAAACGAGAAAAATACAATTCCATGCCGCAAAAATACAAAAAAACAAGGAAAGATAATTGCAGACTTGTTTTTTTTTGTTATATTTGCACATCATACACACGTAATTACCAATCCTTAGACGTATAATACATGAAAATCGGTTTGTTTATTCCATGTTATGTCGATGCCGTATACCCTCAGGTCGGTGTCGCTACATACAAGTTACTCAAACATCTCGGACTCGATGTCACGTATCCGTTGAATCAGACGTGTTGCGGACAACCGATGGCCAATGCGGGGTTCGAAAAAATGGCTCTGCCGCTGGCTGAGAAGTTTGAGGGAATGTTCAAGGAGTTCGACTATGTGGTCGCTCCATCTGTCAGTTGTACAGCTTTTGTCAAAATCAATTATCCTCGTTTGTTGAATGGTAAGGAAAAATGCCATACCGCCGAGAAAGCGATGGATGTCATTGAATTCCTTCATGATGTGGTCAAGGTGAAGGAGTTGCCTGGGGAATTTCCTCATAAGGTGAGTCTGCACAACTCTTGCCATGGTGTGAGGGAACTGGGGCTGAGCTCACCAAGTGAGATGAATGTCCCGCAGTTCAACAAAATTAAGGATTTGTTGCAACTCAAAAAGGGAATCCAGGTGATGGAGCCTGAAAGGAAAGACGAGTGTTGCGGATTCGGCGGTATGTTCTCTGTCGAAGAAACGGCTATCTCTGAGCAAATGGGGATCGATAAAGTCAAAAGACATATCGATACGGGGGCTGAATTTGTCACCGGACCTGATTGCTCGTGCCTGATGCATATGGCTGGCGTCGCAAAAAAAAGCGGCTTGGGCATTAAGTTTATTCATGCAGTGGAAATTTTATCAGCAGGACTATGAGTACACCACATTCCAATAAGGCAAAAGAGTTCTTGAAAAACCAGAAATATGCACAGTGGCATGATGCCACATTCTGGTCCGTGCGCACCAAGCGCGACAACATGGCTTTGGGACTCGATGAGTGGGAGCAATTGAGACAAAAGGCTTCCGACATTAAAAAGCATACCATCACACATCTTGATGAATATCTGGAGAAATTCGCTTCCAATGCGGAGAAAAACGGATGTATTGTCCATTGGGCAAAGGATGCTGATGAATTCAACAAAATCGTTTTGGATATCCTTCGAGAGCATCATGTCAAGAAATTGGTGAAGAGCAAGAGCATGCTCACCGAGGAGTGTGGCATGAATCCGTTCTTGGAGAAAAATGGTGTCGAAGTGGTGGAAACTGACCTCGGGGAGAGAATCATTCAGCTTAAAGGACAGGCGCCAAGTCATATCGTCATGCCGGCTATTCACCTCAACCATGATGATGTGGGAGAATTGTTCGAGGAGAAATTGGGCACGGAGAAAGGAAATCATGATCCAACATATTTAACTTATATGGCGCGACTGAGCCTACGAAATGAATTCCTCACCGCTGATGCTGGAATGACGGGGGGCAACTTCGGAATTGCTGAGACGGGGGATATTGTGGTCTGCACCAATGAGGGTAATGCTGATATGAGCACATCGTGCCCCAAATTGCATATCGCTGCCATTGGACTAGAGAAAGTCATACCCAACTATGATTGTCTGGCGGTCTTCCAGAGAATGCTCTGCAGGGCGGGTACAGGACAACCCACAACCACCTATACAAGCCATTTCCGTAAGGCCAGACCGACTGCTCAGAAAATGCACATTATCTTGGTTGACAACGGCAGGAGCGAATGGGTGGCTAACGAAGATCATTGGGAAACGCTGAAGTGTATCCGATGTGGGTCGTGTATGAATACCTGCCCAGTCTACAGACGTAGTGGGGGATATTCTTACTCTTATTTCATACCGGGACCCGTGGGTATTAACCTGGGAATGCTACGAGACAGTAAGAAGCATAGCGGCAACGTTTCAGCTTGCACACTATGTCTCAGTTGTCAGACGCTTTGTCCGGTGAAAGTCGATCTGGGCGATCAAATCTATAAATGGAGACAACAGCTGGATGAGTTCGGTACTGCCAATCCTGACAAAAAACGGATGTGCAAAGGCATGAAGGTACTCTTCGGAAGCAGTGGACTCTACAACACGGCGATGAGATTCGCTCCTTTGGCCAACTGGGTGCCAGGGTTCATCATTGAAAGCAAACTCAACCCGTGGGCTGACGGACATAAGATGATGAAGTTCCCGAGATATTCCTTCCAGGAGCTGTGGAGAAAAGGTAAGGTTAAGTAAAATGTGATGATTATGAGCAACAAAGAAGAAATATTGGCAAGGTTCAGAAAAAATGTCAAACAAAAGTTTGACATGCCTCGCCTCGATGATATCAAGGGGATTACGTATCCCAACCCGTTGGAGCAGTTTGTCAAAATGACGGAGATGGTGGGCGGAAAAGTGGTCGAACTCGAAAAAGGTGAGGATATTAACCAACTGATCCAAAGACTTTATCCGGAGGCCAAGGAGATCGCCAGCAACTTACCGGAGATCACCATCGCTACAAGAAATCCTGATACCATCGGGTCGCCGCAGGCGCTCAATGGAACGGACGTGGGAGTCATCAAAGGGGAATTCGGTGTGGCGGAAAATGCCTGTATATGGATCCCGCAGACGATGGAGGAGAAAGCGGTGTGTTTCATCTCGGAGAATATCGTCATCCTTCTCAAAAAAAGCGAGATCGTATGCAATATGCATGAGGCATATAAGCGGATCAACTTCAATGACTATGGATATGGTACCTTCATTAGCGGACCGTCAAAGACGGCTGATATCGCTCAGGTACTGGTCATGGGAGCACAGGCTGCGAGAAGTGCCACCGTCGTTTTGATCTGATTTATCCGTCATAGAATCGCACCTCAGTTTTGAAATCTAGGACTGAGGTGCTTTTTTATGC
>CADCQC010000415.1 GCA_902803455.1 uncultured Prevotellaceae bacterium | reverse complement strand
TAACACCTAAGGCTATCGACAATACTTTAATTGAAGATTACAATGCCACTATCACCATCGGAGATGGTGGCAAGGAAAACAGTCTTTCTTTTGCACAAAGTGCTAAAAGTAACAAAAATATCAGATACAATCCCACCTCGAGTCATTTGTTTAGAATTTATCAAAATAATACAGTTCAAGGCACTTCTCTCTATAGTAAGTCGAATGTGACCATTGACGCTGTGACCCTTTACGAGAAGCCGAGTGACTTTAGTGTCACCTCCAATACGATTGAGGAGAAGTCGGGTGTGACGGTCAATCTCTACCGCTCACTCTCTGCCGGTATGTGGAATGCCATCTGTCTGCCCTTCAGCATGACAGATACTCAGATGAAGGGTCTCTTTGGTGATACATACAGCCTGCAGGAGTTTGCGGGTGTGGAAACGACGAATGGGGCCACTCACCTGAAGTTCTCGGAAGCCACCTCTCTTGTGGCCGGAAAGCCTTATATCGTGAATCCCTCACAGAATGTGGAGAAGAATGCCGTGGTGGTGATCCGTGGTGTCAATATCACCTCTACCACTCCTCAAGTGATCTCTAAAGAAGGTGACGAGGGTGATTATACTTTCCAGGGCATCTACAATCCTTATCTGTTGGAGAAGGACAACAAGAGACTCATCTTCATCGGAAGAGACAACAAGTTCTTCTATCCGACCTCTACGAACCCGATGATGGCTTTCCGTGCCTACTTCACCTTCCCCGAGGAGTTGTCCACCGCACAGATGTATCTCACCACCGATGAAGAGGGTGTTGCCGACAGTATTTCGCTCACTGAGGTCAGCGGCATGGCAATCCATGGAAGCCAGCGTGTCTACTCCGTCAGCGGACAACTTATGGGAACCTCGACAGAGGGACTGCCTAAGGGCATCTATATCATGAATGGCAAAAAGTTTGTTGTAAAATAATAAGAGGAGGATGAACGATGAAAAAATCAAGATATATCCAACCCGATTGTGAACTGATCCTTGGAACGACCATCCATATGATTGCAGCCACAGTGACCATCGATCCCGAAGGATTCGCACCCATCGTCTACGGTGGCGGCGGCGATGCCGGTGACTTTGCGAATGAGTTTGATGCTTGGGAAGATGGAGAAGAAGACGACGATGAGCAGATGAGCGACCGCTTGTAATCCGGTCGGCTTATATACCGAATGGACAGGGGGAGAGAAGGTCATGAGGCCTCACTCCCCCTGTCGCCTTTTTTCATGATTTTAGCCTTGTTCTCATTTTTTTTGCGTAAGTTTGCAACATTATTTCTTACCATCTTATACGGTTGTTGACATATGCTCAAAACACTCTATTCACAAATCAGACAATATAAGAAGGCGGCCATCCTCACGCCTATCTACACCTCCCTCGAGGTGGTGATGGATGTGCTCATCCCCTATGTCACGGCAAAACTCATCGACCTGGGTATCAATGCCGGCGACGTGGGTAATGTCTACCTCTACGGAGGTGTCATGCTCGGCATGGCATGCCTCAGTCTGCTCTTCGGCATCAGGGCCGGACAGTATGCCTCCTATGCGTCGTCGGGGTTTGCCGCCAACCTGCGCCAGGCCATGTACCGCAACATCCAGACGTTCTCCTTCTCCGATATCGACAAGTTCAGCACCTCAGGGCTGGTCACGAGGATGACCACCGATGTGTCTAACCTGCAGAACGCCTTCCAGCAACTGCTCCGCGTGTCGGTGAGAGCACCCTTCCGCATGCTCTTCAGCATCTTCATGTGCTTTGTCATCGACGTGCGCATGAGCGTCATCTTCATCATCGCCATGGTGGTCCTCTCCATCTTCCTCTACTTCCTCATCAGTAGGGTGGCAGGGCTCTTCAAGCAGGTTTTTGAGCGCTACGACCAACTCAACGGCAGTGTGCAGGAGAATGTCTCGGGCATCAGGGTGGTGAAAGCCTTCGTCAGGGAAGAGGATGAGAACAAGAAGTTCGGACGCGCGGCAGAGGCCCTCTACCGTCTCTATGTGCGCACCGAGGGACTGATGGCCCTCAACCACCCCGTGATGAACCTCGTGGTCTATGGCTGTATCATCGCCATCTCATGGTTTGGCGCACAGTTCGTTGTCAGCGATACCCTCACCACCGGTGAGATCACCTCCCTCTTCACCTATGTGATGAGCATCCTCATGTCGCTCATGATGCTTAGCATGATTTTCGTCATGCTCACGCAGAGTGCCGCCAGCGGTCAGCGCGTGGCCGCCGTCATCAACGAGCAGGCCGACATCACCAACCCTGAGCAGCCCGTCATGAGCGTCGCCGACGGCAGTGTCGACTTCCGCCATGTCTATTTCGCCTATCAGTCGGGAAGTGGAGAATATGCCATCCAGGACATCAACTTCCATGTGAAAGCGGGCGAGACCATCGGTGTCATCGGCGGTACCGGTAGTGGTAAGTCATCGCTCGTCAACCTCGTCAGCCGTCTCTACGACGTGTCGAAAGGCTCCGTGATGGTGGGCGGGCGCGACGTGAGGCACTACGACCTCGAGACACTGCGCAACGCCGTGTCCGTCGTCCTGCAGAAAAACGTCCTCTTCTCGGGCTCCATCCTCGACAACCTCCGTTGGGGAAATGCCGACGCCACCCTCGAGGAATGCCAGGAGGCCTGCCGCATGGCTTGTGCCGATGAGTTCATCGACCAGATGCCGCAGGGTTATGACACCCATATCGAACAGGGAGGCACCAATGTGTCGGGAGGACAGAAACAGCGGTTGTGCATCGCCAGGGCCTTGCTCAAACACCCCAAGGTGCTCGTGCTCGACGACAGCACCAGCGCCTGCGACACCGCCACCGACGCAGCCATCCAGCGCGCCTTCAGGGAAGACCTGCCACAACTCACCAAGATCATCATCGCACAGCGCATCTCCAGCGTGAAAGACTGCGACCGTATCCTCGTGCTCGACAAAGGGCGCGTCAGTGGCTTCGACACCCACGAACATCTCTTGCGTCAAAATGCCATCTACCATGAGATCTATACCATCCAGAATGAGGATGGCGGCGACTTCGATGAACCCAAAAAGAACCGCCGTCAAGGCGACAAACATCAAAAGCGGAAAAAATGAGAATGGGCATGGGCATGCGCACATCACCAGGCCAGGTGTACGCTCAGCAACAGACGGCCAAAGAAAAAGGGAAGACACTGTTCAGGCTCTTCCGTTTCGTCATGAAGCATTACCGCTTCTCCTTCCTCGTCGTGTTTGCCTGCATCATCGTCTCGTCGGCGGCCACGCTGATGTCGACGCTCTTCACACGGACACTCATCGACGACTATATCGTGCCACTCAAAGGCATCGACAACCCCGACTTTTCTCCGCTCGCCATGGCACTCCTCCGTCTGGCGGCTGTCCTCGTGGTGGGCGTGATTTGCTCCTACGCCTACAACCGCATCATGATCACGGTCAGCCAGGGCACCATGCTGCGACTGAGAAAAAGCATGTTCGAGCACATGCAGAAGTTGCCGATCAATTATTTCGACACCCACTCCCATGGCGACATCATGTCGACCTACACCAATGATGTCGACACGCTGCGGCAGGTCATCAGTTCCAGTCTGCCGTCCGCCTTCAGTTCACTCATCACCCTCGCCATCACCTTCGCCAGTATGGTGGTGCTCAGTCTGCCGCTCACCTGCGTGTCGGTGGTCATGGCCATCATCATGGCCTTTGCCACCACACAACTGGGGAAGATGTCGAGAAAACACTTTGTCGACCAGCAGAAAAACCTCGCACAGGTCAACGGCTTCATCGAGGAGATGATGACCGGGCAAAAGGTGGTCAAGGTGTTCTGCCATGAGCAGGAGGCCATCAGGCAGTTTGAGCAGATCAACGAGAATCTGCGGTCGAGTGCCTACCATGCCAATAAGATTGCCAATATCGTCATGCCTGTCAACGGCAACCTGGGCAACCTGGGCTATGTGCTCATCGCTGTCGTGGGCGCCACCATCGCGCTGTCCACCGACTGGGGACTCTCCCTCGGTACCCTCGTGGCCTTCCTTACACTCAACAAGAACTTCACGCAACCCATCGCGCAGATCAGTCAGCAGGTCAACAGCGTCATCACGGCATCGGCAGGTGCCGAGCGCATCTTCCAACTCATGGACGAGGAGCCGGAGACAGACCAGGGACAGGTGACCATCATAGAGGCGAACATCGGCAGCGACGGCAGCATCACACCTGCCAAGGAGCGCACAGGCCACTGGGCATGGCATACGCCCGATGGACAGTATGTCAAGGTGGAGGGAGGCGTGAGCTTCGATATGGTGGATTTCGGCTATGTGCCTGAGAAACAGGTGCTCTTCGATATCGTGCTGGAGGCCATGCCCGACCAGAAAATCGCCTTCGTAGGAGGGACAGGTGCCGGGAAGACCACCATCACCAACCTCATCAACCGGTTCTATGACATCCAGGATGGCAAGATACAATACGACGGCATCAACATCAACGATATCGCCAAGCGCGACCTCAGAAGAAGTCTCGGCATGGTGCTGCAGGAGACACAACTCTTCACCGGTACGGTGCTCGACAATATCCGCTACGGACGGCTCGACGCCACCGACCAGGAGTGTATCGAAGCCGCGAAACTGGTAGGAGCCGACGACTTCATCCGACGTCTCTCCGACGGCTACCACACCATCATCAACGGTACGGCATCCAACCTCAGTCAGGGCGAGCGGCAGTTGCTCTCTATCGCCAGGACGGCCATCGCCGACCCGCCTGTGCTCATCCTCGACGAGGCGACATCATCCATCGACACACGAACAGAACTGCTCGTGCAGCGGGGCATGGACTCGCTCATGAAAGGACGCACCACCTTCGTCATCGCCCACCGCCTGTCGACCGTGAGGAATGCCGACCGGATCATCGTGCTGGAGAAAGGACGGATCATCGAACAGGGCACGCACGATGAACTCATCGACCTCAAAGGAAAATACTATCAACTCTATACGGGAAAAGAAATCTGAAACGCATTTTTTTGAACACCAACTGTTTTTGAATACCAATAGTTTTAGCATACCGACTGACCACCATGACAGAAAAAGAAAAAATCATCCAGCTGCGGCGACAGCTCCACGACCATAACTACCGCTACTATGTGCTCAACCAACCTGTCATCAGCGACCAGGACTTCGACATGATGATGCATGAGTTGCAGGACCTGGAACAGCGGCATCCTGAGATGGCAGACCCCAACTCACCCACTCAGCGGGTGGGGAGCGACCTCAACCAGGAGTTCACGCAGGTGCCTCACAAATACCCGATGCTCTCGCTCGCCAATACCTACAATGAGGAAGATGTGAGAGATTGGTATGACAGCGTGAGCCGAGGACTGGGCGGCGAACCCTTCGAGGTGTGCTGCGAACTCAAATACGACGGGCTCTCCATCTCACTCACCTACGAAGACGGAAGGCTTGTCAGAGGGGTGACACGCGGCGACGGGGTCTTTGGTGATGACGTGACTGGTAACGTCAAGACCATCCGGTCCATACCGCTCGTCTTGCCGGGATGGGAGGAACAGAAGCGGGGCATAGACCTCTTCTCTGATGTCCGCCCCATTCCGAGGTCTTTCGAGATCAGGGGGGAGATCCTGATGCCCTGGAAAGTCTTTGAAAGGCTCAACCAGGAGCGTGAGGAGGCGGGGGAGACACCCTTCGCCAATCCGCGCAACGCTGCCAGCGGGACACTCAAGAGCCAGAAGTCTGACCTCGTGGCCAGCAGGAAACTTGATGCCTATCTCTATTACCTCCTCGGAGAGTCATTGCCCTGCGACGGACATTACGAGAACTTGGAGGCGGCACGCCAATGGGGGTTCAAGGTGAGCGAGGGCATCCGGAAGGTGCGCACGCTGCAAGAGGTGTTTGATTTCATCAACTATTGGGATCATGCGCGGCGTGACCTCCCCGTGGCTACCGATGGTATCGTGCTCAAGGTCAACGACCTACGCCAGCAGCGGGCATTGGGCTTCACGGCGAAGAGCCCGCGGTGGGCCATCGCCTATAAATACAAGGCGGAACGGGCTTGTACCCAACTCCGTGAGGTGACCTATCAGGTGGGGCGCACAGGGGCTGTCACGCCCGTGGCCAACATGGAACCGGTGCTCCTGGCGGGGACCACGGTAAAGAGGGCGACACTCAACAATGCGGACTTCATCCGCGCCCTTGACTTGCATCTCGGCGACTATGTCTTTGTGGAGAAGGGGGGAGAGATCATCCCCAAAATTGTGGGGGTGGACACGGCTCGTCGTGACCCAGCGGCCATCCCTGTCGGGTTTATCTCGCATTGTCCGGAGTGCGGCACGCCTCTCGTGCGTGATGAGGGGGAGGCGGCTTTCTACTGTCCTAATGATGCGGGATGTCCGCCGCAGATCAAAGGGCGCATCGAGCATTTTATCGCACGTAAGGCGATGAACATCGAGTCGCTGGGGCCGGAGACGGTTGATGACTACTACCGCCGTGGTCTCATCCATGACGTCGCTGACCTTTATGATATCCGCGTGGAGGATATCGATGGTGATGGGTCACGGAAGAAATCGGCGCAGAAAATCGTCAAGGGGATCGCTGACTCTTGTCAGGTGCCTTTCGAACGTGTGGTCTTCGCTCTCGGCATCCGTTTCGTGGGGGAGACTTCGGCGAAACTCCTGGCGCGGCATTTCAAGAATATCGACGCGCTGGCGGAGGCTTCTCTTGATGACCTCATGCAGGTGGAGGGCGTGGGGGAGATCATCGCACGGAGTGTCATCACCTATTTCCATCATCCTGTCAACCAGGATATTATCCGTCGTCTGAGGGAGCATGGTGTGCGGATGAGTCTCAGTGAGGAACAGATGACGCCGGCCAGCGACGCGCTGTCGGGGAAGAGCATCGTCATCAGCGGGGTGTTTGTCCATCACAGCCGTGATGAGTATAAAACCATGATAGAGCAGCATGGTGGAAAGAATGTCGGATCCATCAGCAGCAAGACATCATTCATCCTCGCTGGCGACAACATGGGGCCCTCCAAACTCCAAAAAGCCGAAAAGCTGGGCATCCCCATCATCGATGAGGACACCTTCCTGAAAATGATCGAATAGCGAGCGACTGCGAAACATCAGACATAACAAAGGAATGATTTTGAATAATTTTGGAGTCAATTTTAGAATAATTTCTCGGCGCAGCTGACTTCTTAGTGGATCACGCTTCGCGTGGAAAGTATAGTTCACGCTTCGCGTGGAAATGATATAAAAATTATTTTCAAAATTATATAAAATGGTGGAGATGGATAAAATGTATTTCAGATGAAACG
>CADCQC010000414.1 GCA_902803455.1 uncultured Prevotellaceae bacterium | reverse complement strand
CGATGACGTGTTCGACCGTGTTGACGCCGATTATATTTTTATCGAGACAGAAGGTCTGCTGGTACCCTTCTTCTTTGAGGAATACCGTTTCCGCAGTGATGAGACAGCCATTATCAAACTGGAGGGCATCGACAACGCAGACCGCGCGGCAACCTTTACCGGTTGCGATGTCTACTTCCCACGCGAACTGGCCGATGGTGATGACGGAGAACTCACATGGAGCGAGATCGTAGGATTTCAGATTCTCAACCATGAGGACGGTCAACCCATCGGTGAGGTGACCGCCGTCGACCTGAGCACGGTCAATACGCTTTTCGAAGTGCGCACCCCCATGGGCGACCAACGTCTCATCCCTGCCAATGACGACCTCATCACCCTTTTCGACCGTGAGCATCGCACCATCACCATGCAACTGCCGGAGGGATTGCTCGAACTATAACTCCGGTGCTTCATGCAGCATCAACCGACAACAAAGAGAAAAATGAAACAACAGATATGTATTTTAGGCTCTACCGGCTCCATCGGCACACAAGCGCTGGAGGTGATCGAAGAGCATAGCGACCTCTATGAGGTCTACTGCCTCACCGCCAACAACCGTGTGCACGAACTGGCCGAGCAGGCGCGCAAGTTTCATCCCGCAGCAGTAGTGATCGCCAACGAACAACACTATGCCCTGCTCACCCAACTGCTTGCCGACCAGCCCGACATCAAAGTATATGCCGGTGCCAAAGCCCTTGACGAGATTGTGGAGGCAGCACCCATCGACATGGTACTCACCGCGATGGTGGGGTTTGCCGGTCTTTCTCCCACCATCCATGCCATCAAGGCCCATAAGAAGATCTGCCTTGCCAATAAGGAGACCCTGGTGGTTGCCGGTGAACTGATTTGCCAACTGGCAAACGAGTATCACTCCCCCATCATTCCTGTTGACAGTGAGCATTCTGCCATCTTCCAAAGTTTGGTAGGTGAAGATGACAACGAAATAGAGAAGATCCTCCTCACGGCCAGCGGCGGCCCGTTCCGGCAAATGTCGCTCGACCAACTGTCCTCAGTGACAAAAGCCGATGCCCTGCGGCATCCCACTTGGGATATGGGTGCAAAAATCACCATCGACAGCGCATCGATGATGAACAAGGGTTTTGAGGTGATTGAGGCGAAATGGTTATTTGGTGTCGAGGCAGACCGTATC
Organism: uncultured Prevotellaceae bacterium; assembly: GCA_902803455.1. Lineage (GTDB taxonomy): Bacteria > Bacteroidota > Bacteroidia > Bacteroidales > Bacteroidaceae > Prevotella. Next base: position 2,249 of record CADCQC010000414.1, on the reverse strand, counting down.
CAGGTGCTCGTGCATCCACAGTCCATCGTCCACAGTGCCGTACAATTTCATGACGGTTCGGTGAAAGCACAACTCGGCGTGCCCGACATGCGCCTGCCCATCCAGTATGCCTTTTCTTTCCCCAAGCGCTTGCCGTTGAGCAGCGACCGTCTAGACCTGTTCCGTCATCCGTTGGAGTTTTTCGAACCCGACCTGCAAAAGTTCCATTGTCTGGCACTGGCCTTCGAGGCCATCCGCAAGGGCGGCAACATACCCTGTATCGTCAATGCCGCCAATGAGATTGTCAACCGAGGGTTCCTCGACGACCAATGCGGGTTCCTACAGATGGGCGAAATCATCGAGAAAACCATGCAGCGGGTAACCTTCGACCCACAACCATCGTACGACACTTATGTACAGACCGATGCGGAAGCCCGTCGCATCGCAACAGAAATCATGTATAAGAAATAGTATATCAATCAAATGGATAGTGTATTTTTCATCAGACTGGTGCAGTTCATCCTGTCTATCTCACTCCTCGTGCTGCTGCATGAGGGCGGTCATTTCTTTTTCGCCAAACTCTTCAAGGTAAGGGTGACACGGTTTTACATCTTCTTCAATCCCAAGTTTCACCTTTTCAGCACCTACGACACCTGGTTTCGCAAACTGTTTAGGAAAAACCCCGTGGTGGTGCCAGAGAAGATCGAGAAAGACGATGATGGCAATGAGCGCAAGGTAAAAGAATACGTGGGAACAGAATATGGTATCGGATGGTTGCCTCTTGGCGGCTACTGCGCCATATCAGGCATGATCGACGAGACCAATCAGCAACTCAACGAGAAGCCCCAACCATGGGAATTCCGTACCAAACCGGCCTGGCAACGACTGCTCATCATGATTGGCGGTGTGCTGGTCAACTTCCTCCTCGCGCTCTTCATCTATTCCATGGTGCTCTACTATTGGGGCGAGTCCTATATCCAGACAAAGGACATGACCATGGGTATGAAGTTCAACACCGAAGCCAAGGCATTAGGATTCAAGGACGGTGATATCCTGCTGGGTACAGAAGGCGGCACTTTCACCACCTTCGGCACCGACCTCTACCGCGACATATCCGAAGCCCACCGTGTGGACATCATCCGCGACGGCAAGCAGATGGCCATCGCATTGCCCGGTGAACTCAACCTGCTCGACATGATCAAGAAGCAGCCGCCATTCGTCACCCCTCTCGTGCCTGCAGAAATCGACAGTGTGTTGCCAGGATCACCAGCCGCGAAACTCGGTATGGCGAAAGACGACAAGATTCTGGCTATCAACGGTAAGGCCGTTGACTCTTGGAATGAGTTTATGTTGGAAATCAGCCGTCTCAACGACATCGTGACCGCCAAGGCCACCAAGTCAGACAGCATTGCCGGCCGCACGGTGACCATCGCCTATGAGCATCACGCAACCCATGTCGTCGACACGGTACGCACCATGCTCAGCGAGGATATGAAACTGGGCGTGATACAGAAGAGCATGTGGAACTTCTATACCCCCACAGAAGTGAAATATGGTTTCTTTGAGAGTTTCCCTGCCGGTATCAGTTATGGTGTGAATGTACTCCGCGGATATGTGGATGACCTGAAATATGTCTTCACGTCCGACGGTGCGAAGTCACTTGGTGGTTTTGGTGCTATCGGCAGTCTTTTCCCTGCCACATGGGACTGGATGCTGTTCTGGCGCATGACGGCTTTCTTAAGTATCATCTTGGCGTTTATGAACATCCTGCCCATCCCCGCTCTTGATGGCGGCCATGTGCTGTTCCTGCTCTATGAGATGATCACAGGCCGCAAACCCAGCGAGAGATTCCTCATCATCGCCGAGTATATCGGTATTGGCATCCTCGTGCTCCTCATGATTGTCGCCAACCTCAACGATATCCTCCGCTGGTTGGGCTATATGTAATCACTCCCCGTCGAATATTTCCAGACGGGTGGTGTGTCCCTGCAGATGGTCGAGGTCAGGCAACTGCATATAGTCACCAAACTGCTTTTGCAGCATTTGATGGCTGTTGCCTGGCACCGACAATGGGATGCCCTCGAAATCATGCGTGGTGAGGGGGAAGATATCTTCCTCGTCATAGACGAGATGGAAGGGGATGCCATAGTCGTAGGTGAGTGTCCGTCCGCCGGTGACACGGCTGATAAACCTCAGCACGGGAAAGGTGAGATGCCGGTTGACCCAGGTGATCGCCCTGATTTTCCTCATGGCCTTTTGCTTGTTTTTTG
>CADCQC010000413.1 GCA_902803455.1 uncultured Prevotellaceae bacterium | reverse complement strand
TGTAAGACCCACCAGGGCGGGCTTGACCACATGATTGTAGTACACAAAATGCCGCTTGGCCAACTTGTCGTAGGCCATCTGCACACGACCGCCCAGTTCGGGCAGGATCATTACCTTGATATACTCGTTCTCCAGCCAGATGGCCAGATAGTCCTTGTCTTCCTTCACATCGGATATCGACTCAATCACGGGGTATGGGTATACAACACCGCTTGAACCTTGATAAACGCGCTTTTCCAAAAACAACGGGTTCTTCTCTGGTTTTCCTACCTCATAGGTGGGAATCGTCACCAGTTCTCTCCATGCTTTTACCATTATATCAGATTTTTTATCTTTTTTACTGACCAATTCTTTCTATTACTCAATCAAGTTTTTCTGTTTCCTGGTCTGTTCTTTCATTGCTCAACCAGTTCTTTCTCCAATTCTTCCAGACTCTTGCCCTTGGTCTCAGGACAACGGCGTAAGAGGAAGATGAAGGCGCAGATGCAGATGCCGCTGTAGATCCAGAATGTGCCGCTGCTGCCAAGTGCTGCATTCATCGATGGGAAAGAAAAGGTCAGTGTACAACAACCTACCCAGAGGGCGAATGTACAAGTGGCCATGGCGATGCCGCGCACGCGATGGGGGAAGATTTCTGCCAATAGGGTCCAGGTGACAGGACCTAAGGTCATGGCATAGACCGAGATGGCGGCCACCACAAGAACGACCATCATGATGCCTTTCAAACCGATGAAGTAGCAGGTGCCGAGGGTGAGGTAGATCAGTCCCAAACCGCCAGCCCCGAGCAGAATGAGTGTGCGGCGGCCCCATTTCTCTATCGTGTAAAGGGCAACGATAGTAAACACCACATTGGCAATGCCTGTGATCACGATATTGATAAACATCCCGTCCACATCGAATCCTGCACCGACGAAAATCTCCTGGGCATAGTTGAAAATCACGTTCGTGCCGCACCACTGTTGGAATACGGCGATCACTAAGCCAAGGAGCAGCACTCGTCCATATTTATGCTGCAACAGTTCTCGAAGTCCGGCCTCAGCCTTCTTGCCTGCTGTACGGGGGGCGGATTTCATCTTCAGATAAACGGGACTTTCGGGGATGAAGCAGCTCATCACCAGAAACAAGGCGGCTGGTAATGTCTCTGCCCAGAACATCCAGCGCCATCCCCATTCCTCATTCCATGCCTGACTCTCTGCCACGGCGGTGTCCCTCGCCAACAGCATGTTCACTATCTGGGCTCCCAAAATGCCCAAGACAATGGTCATCTGGTTCAGACTCACCATCCGACCGCGTATTTCAGCTGGACTGACCTCTGCGATGTACATCGGAGATAGGGCGGAGGCGACACCAATACCCATGCCACCCACAAGACGGGAGATGTTGAACAGGAAAAAGTCATTAAACAAACCGGTGGCAATGGCTGATACGGTGAAAAGGACAGCGGAGACCATCAAAAGTGGTTTCCGCCCATACTTGTCGGCGGCCGCACCGGCTACCATCGCTCCTACCAGACAACCCACCAGCGCTGATGTCATGGCGACACCTTGCATGAGTGGGGAGTTACTGATACCGAAAAACAGTTCATAAAATGGTTTGGCACCTCCAATCACCACCCAGTCATAACCGAAGAGCAAACCGCCCATAGCTGAGACAAGGCAGATGAAATAGATAAATCCTTTGCTGGTTCTTTCCATATTTCTTGATGTTGATAGTTCCGTCAACGTAATATCGGAATAAAGACTCGATCTTCAGGTGCAAAGATAAGATATTTTTTGCATTTTCCGAATAGAAAAATCTTTAATAAATATACCTTTTCCTCACAACGGCATTGGTCCGCCGCTCTCGATGTTCCTGTGGGCTTTCCACGGAAAGAATGGCGGGTGGTGCCTTGACCGTGATCATCAATAGCCAATGACAGGTGAGCGAAGATTGAAAAAAACAATAATCAGTATTTTTACTTGTTAAAAAAAGACGGATTTGTCGGCTTTGTTTCGTACATTTGCACCATACTATCATGATAATGGGTTCTCATCATTATGGAAGAAAAACTGATCTATGAACATTGCGAGGCGGTCTATCATGAGATAGCGCGTATAGATGCTGCTTTCTCCAGTCCTCTGGCATCATGTACTGATGTGGTCTTGCAGTTGCACAAAACAAAATGTCGCGCTTTGGAATATAAGAGCGGGTCTTATATCATGCTGGTCGTCGGACCTGTGAAATCAGGAAAATCAACACTGGTCAATCTGATAGCAAGGTCTTACGTCAGCCCCACTCATTTCCTGGAATGTACGGTGAGACCTTCCATCATCTCTCAAAAACGTCCTGATGAGAAAGAACGTATCGTGGTATATACCTGCAAAGGTAGCAGCGACAAAGTGGAACTCATCGATACAATCATTGACAACATACGTGGAATCGGACAGAATGATGCTGGACCTGATATCAAAAGCGAGACTTTTGAGTTGACTCCAGAGAACATCAAAGCTAAAGTGGAGTTGGATATCAAAGCCAACATGTCGGAGGAGACACTCCTCACCTCCATCTCCACACCTGGTGGCTTGCTCATGCAACAGGATGTATTCATCATCGATATGCCTGGTTTCGACGGCGGAAAGGCGAATATCGACAATCCTGTCTACGATGCCATCGCACAAAGGGCTGACCTGATCATCTTTGTGCAAAGTTCCAACTCGGCCATCTCCAAAGTGTCGGGGCAGTTCCTCGCCATGCTGAGAAACAACAACAAGGATG
>CADCQC010000412.1 GCA_902803455.1 uncultured Prevotellaceae bacterium | reverse complement strand
TGTAGTGAATGTTGGGCTGGCTGTCGGCAATCTCTATAGACGTAAACCGAAAAAGGCGCGTATCCGCCATTTCTGATTGTGCAAGGCTAAGCTCTCCTCATTGCCGATATTGGTGAAGTTGTATACCATCGACATGCCGTAAAACTTATTTTTTGTCTGACGAACCACTGCACCTCGACCAGTGATGATGACCTCAGGGAAGTGGTAGTGTAGGGGTATGCGGGTATCGCCAAAGTTCATCGACGTATGGCTATAGACCAGAAATGTCGGTAGGGCAGAGATGTGCAGCAACCAACCTTGAGCGGGCACGTAATTGTAACCATAGCCGGCTCCAATACCGATATTGACCATCTTCATCTCCATTTTCTGATCCCAGTTGAGCTCTGCGCGCTGACCCATTCCTGACGCTGCCAACAGAAAGCTGCCGGCGGAGCGACGCTGGATGTAGCTCTGAGAGAATGCGGCTGGATAGGAGAAACGGCGGCTGTTGAAGGCGTAATAAGCATTTAGATTAAGCGTTTTCACAGAAAGAAGGTCGGCTGGCAGTTCGATGCGATCCATGCCTTCATGGTCGTGCCACCCTGAGAAATTGCGGGCATCTTGATAGATGAAATCCCAGCCGAAACGCTTGCCGTAGGAGTTGATATTCAACTCATAGTCACGGTACTTTCCCATCATTTTGGCTGGATTGAGAGACATATTGAGAGAAAAACCTAAATAGCTTACACCCATGCTAAGCGTAGATTTGTAGTCGGCGGTCATTTCTGATTTGAAATGTTGCCCGTTATCAATCCCCTCTGATTCAATCTTAGATCCTGACAAGTTGATGCGGGCAGTAATAGTCCACTTCGTTTTCGGCCGAGTTATATAGGCCGTATCGATGTTACCTTTATGGTACTTCACGGACAATATACTGTCAACACGTTGGAAGATATTCTGTGCAGATAAAGGCAAAATCATACTGTTCATCACCATGAGAAGTATGATGGCCATCGGGCGCCTATGGGAAAGCATCCAGGCTGCTCTTGTCAAGATAGCTGAAATTGCTTGTCTCATTCCTGTTATCTCTTTTACTCTGATATTTCTCATTGATGGCTTCGCCTCGTTCTTGGTGACTCGTCTGAAATCGGTGTGAGAATTCTCATTCGTCTGATTCTTTCCTCTCTGACTTCCTTTGCTTTTTATGTTGCTCACGTGTCTCCTCGTTCTCCCATAATTCAACGGCAACGTCTGTCAGTTCTGCAGACATGATGTTCCCGCTCTTCTGAGGATTTGCCCATGAGCAGAGCGTGGCGTAGTTCTCATCAATCACCATGTCGGTGGGAGGACCGATGGGGCTGTCTTGACTATAATATAGATGCCTGCCTGTTTTAATCAGTTCCTCTGAATTTATACCTGGCTCACCGAGCTGATGATAGATTTCCGCATTGATCTCATAGAGATCATAATCACCTCTCCATGACGTTTTCGCCGTGTAGAGATTTTTCTCTTCGTCATAGCAGGCCTGCCAGCCAAGTCCTTTTTTGAATTCCATATTCTTTTTTGTTTGGGTGTTATTGGATGAACTTGAAGTAATAGGGGTGCATATTCCTCGTAAAACGCATGACTAGCATGCGCCTTAGTTTTTCTTCTCTAAATAATCTGACAATTGAATAGTGCCTACTTCGTTCTCGATATCAAGCGTTGGAACATACTCGACCATTCTTGTCGTGCCGCTTGCTTTATCAACATAAAAATTGACCAATGCACCAGTGTAACTGCGAAAGATTACTTGATATTCTGATTCTGTCTCTTCTCCCATCGTTACATACATCATGGGTGAATCTGAAGATGGGGATGCGCCATCCGACGAGGGTTGCTTTCCTTCTGATTCCACCATACTCCAGTCATATTCGCTATGACAATAGTTGTTTACTCCTTCATAGGCCATCTCTGCTGTGATCTTCCCTTTTGATACATTGGAGCTGTCTTTGACTTCCGTTTGCACTTTAGAAGATGGTTCCAATTCTGTTTTGTTCTTACTGCATGAGCATAAAAACAAAAAAACAATAATTGAAAATGATAAGACGATACTTTTTTTCATTTTGGTGTGAATGTAAAAGTCGTTAATTAAATCGCAAAGTTATGATTTTTTTTGTATTCTCCTATTTGTTTTTTAAGATTATTTGTTAATCCATAGGATAAAAATAGGATAATCCTCTGCCCATCTGCGGGGTGATATACTTGTCACAACAGTTATTCCAATAGATATGTGACGTAGTATCTTTCTATTCCGTAGGCACGGTATTCGCCATTGATGAATGACACACGCCATGGATAGTAGGCTTTCATCAATGCAGACATCTCTGCGGCAAGCTGTGGGTTGTCGCCAGGCTTCATCACCTTTACTTCGCAGTCCACTAAGTGGCCCGTCTCGTCGACCTTGGCGTGACGGATGGAGAACACGATGCGTTTCTCATTGGCCAGTTCCGGATAACGTCCTAAATGCAGGGGAAACATCTCTCTGAGTTGAGCCGGAAGCACGCCCATGTTACCTGTTTTTGTCTTTACAACTTGGTCGAAGGAGAAGCCTTCTTTGACATAGTTGTGAAAGGTTTGCACACCAGACACCTTACCTTGATTAATAGAGATGATTTGCTCCTCTTCGTAGTTCCTTTCGTAGCCCATGTGTTCATAGTAGAGTATCTTTCCCCTGGCCACACGGATGTCGCCTTTCAGCCATCCCGCCACAATCTGGCTACCATTGGAATAGTTTTTAAACACACGTTGCAATGTCTTTGCGGGAATACATTCTGACTGGGTATTCTTGTCTGTTTTATAAGAAAGCAGATATCGTATGCTGTCCAAATAAAGTACATCTTGTTTGATGCTCCAAAAGGCGGTGTAGCCGCTCCAGTTGGAGGAAAGGGTGACGTGCTGCTGAGGAATGGCAGCCCTCACCTGACGCAGGAGTACAGTATCTCTGCTGATGGGTTGGCCTAAAAGTGACCAGCGTGTGCCGTCGATATAGATGACGTCGCCATCCTGTCCAGTTGCATATATCGACAAACTTGTGAGAAACAGGATGATGCTAATAAATGATTGTTTGTTCATGTTCTTTGATTTTTTAAGTGCAAGGGATTTCTTTGGTGGAAAAATCATCCTTCTAATTCTTCTGACGCTTGACGGGAACGTCTTTAATTTTTGTTGCAGATGATAGACGGATGATAAGCTTTGTTCCTGTGATGTGAAACTTCCGAGTAACGTAACCGGTGCAGGAAGCGTAAAGCGTATCGGTTGTTAGAGGGGGCCAGAACGCAAAGTGCCCCGTGGAGTCTGTCATTGTGCCAAAATCACTCCATAGCGACAGGTAGATATGGGTATTAGATAATGGCTCGTTGGTTTCTTCGTTGATGACGTAGCCTGTCACATATCGGCGACTTTGCTTCACTTCCGGATGTTGGCGCACATAGGCCTCACAGAGTGTGTCTGGTGCAGCAGTGATGTCGACGACACCATTTTTTGCTCGGTCGCCATACTTTTCACTATAGTGCTGTTTGGCTTTCTCATCTTTATAGATCATGATGCTGTCAATCAC
>CADCQC010000411.1 GCA_902803455.1 uncultured Prevotellaceae bacterium | reverse complement strand
CGGCCTATTTCCATTGGGGTTGCTTCCCAAATCGAACGTGAGGGTCACACCGTCTTGAGTGACAGTCGTGACATCTTGCTGGTTGGTAAAGCCCTTCTTGTTAAGGTCTATAGTCACCACTTCTTCTGCCATCAGCGGTATCCCGAGGGCGAGCAGAAATGCCGTTATCGATAGGTGTAGTAGTCTTCTCATAAGCGGATGCTTTTCGTTGGCGCAATTTCGTAGCAAAGATACAAATTAGCGAGCGTAAGGCAAAATAAAACAGAAAGTTTTTTATTCCTTATATTGCATCAGTGGATGATCATTAAAAATGTCTCAAGGGATGATCATCAAGGCTCCTATAGGCTGGTTGAAGACTGGATATCTCACTCCTTCATCATCAATTCGTGAAAAATGCATGATTAATTCACGATAAATGAGTAATTTTGCACCGCATTTTCAAATATATGAAGACAATGGAGAAAAAATTAAGAGCCGCGCTCTTCGATCTTGACGGTGTCGTATTCGATACCGAACCCCAATATACTGTTTTCTGGAGAACCGTGTGCCGTGAGTTCCGTCCCGACATCCCTGGACTGGAGAATATCATCAAGGGACAGACGCTGGTGCAGATCTTCGATGGCTATTTCCATGGTATGACCGCTGAGCAGGATGAGATAGTCAGACAATTGGATGCCTATGAGCAACAGATGAAATATGATTATGTGCCGGGATTTGTCGAATTCATTCAGGCTTTGCGTGCGAACGGTGTGAAAACGGCTCTGGTCACCAGTTCCAACCAACCGAAGATGGATAGTGTCTTCAGGGCAAGACCGCAACTGAGAGATTATTTTGATGCCGTGCTCATAGCAGAGGATTTTGATGAGAGTAAACCTTCACCCGACTGTTACCTGAAGGCTGCCGCACGGTTGGAAATCGGCATCAACAATTGTGCCGTCTTCGAAGACAGCATCAACGGGCTGAGATCGGGGCGCGCGGCAGAGATGGCGGTCGTAGGACTGGCTACCACCAACCCCGCCGATATCGTCGCACAATACAGCGACAGAGTGATTGCAGATTTCACCGGTTTTACCCTTGACGACTGTGAGGAAATGCTGCGTCAGCGGCTCATTGACCGTTCTTGATCATGGACACGCAGAATACCCCTCTACATATTCATTTGTGGAACCGTGGCTTCTGGCTGTTGATGCTGGCCAACCTGTTGCTGTCAATGGGGACATATATACAGATGTCGCTCTTGGTGGCGATGGCTCATGACTGGGGCGTCGGACGTGACATGGTGGCCTGGACCTTGGGGGCCTTTGCCTTAGGGCTTCCTGCTTTGGGGGCTGTCGTCTCGTTCTGGATCGAACGCTACCGGCGGAATATGGTCTGTATATGGGCCGTGTTAGGATTGGCGGTCTGCTTGGCCGCTCCGGCGTTTATCAACCTCCTACCTGTGGTCGACAGGGGATGGGCGCTGGTGGTGATCAGGCTGATGACAGGCATGGCTTTTGGACTGGCGCAGATGGTCCTGTCGAGCACACTCGTCATCGATATGTGTGAGGCGCCACAGCGTACGGAAGCCAACTATGCGACGACATGGTTTGGACGTTTCGCCATCGCTCTGGGACCGTTTGTGGCCTTGGTGCTGATGCCTTATTGTGGGGCAGAACGACTGGCTTGGCTCTCTGCTGCATTGGCTGTCGTGGCGGTGATACTGATCAGATGTGTCTACTTCCCCTTCCGCACTCCCGACGACAATGTGAGTGTCATCAGTCTCGACAGGTTCTTCTTGCCAAAAGCATGGGTGCTGTTTCTCAACTTGATCTTCGTCACCGTAGCTTTGGGGATGATGATGGCTTCGGAGTGCGACACACAGACATTTTTTGCTGGATTGATGGTGGGATTCATGTTGGCGGTCATCGCAGAGAGCCATGTTTTCGCCAATGCTGAGTTGATGAGTGACACTATATCTGGTCTGTTGCTGATGTCCTTCGGTATCATGCTGATGGTGTCGGGAACGCAGTTGACTGCCTTCACAGGACCCACTCTTATCGGGTTGGGGGTAGGATTGGTAGGAGCGCGCTTCCTCTTGCTCTTCATCAAGTTGAGCCGGCATTGCCAAAGGGGCACTTCACAAAGTTCTTTCCTATTGGCTTGGGAAATGGGAATCGCGGTCGGATGGTGGGCTGGATATGGATCATGGTTGCCTGACTTGATGGATGAACAACCACAGGAAGGGGAAAAATATGTGATGATGGCGGCTTTGTGTCTGGTGGTCCTGGCTTTATTCATGTATGTCACTTTCACCCACCGATGGTATATCCGGCATAAGAACAGATAATAGGGATCTTCCGCCATAAGAGCAGGTGGTGGGGATCATCCGCCATAAGAGCAGGTGGTAGGAACGTGCTTTCTTTTGGATCAGCAGTAACAGATAGTAACATATTATTTGCCGGATGTTGCATCCGGCTTTTTTCTTGCCGTCATTGTTTTGCCCTTTCCGATTATTTTCCTTAATTTGCAATGGCAATCAGATGTGGTGGCCTTATTGCCCATGTCTCTCAAAAAAAGGTTTGGGTAGAGGAAAACTGCGCTGATGACGCCAAGCCGCTGCTGATAAATATCATGCTGGCGGCCATACCGCTCATCTGACTTAACTGATTATCAATCATTAATTAACTGTACCATCATGAAAAACCTTTCTTTGTATGGGCGCATCGCTCTCTCGATGCTTTTGGGGGCAGTTTTCATGCCCGGGATGGTCTATGCCCAGCCATCCACTGTCTGCAATGACGACGGGACGGTGACGTTCAATTACCGGAATGACAAGGCGAAAAAAGTGCAGGTCGACGTGCAATTCGCCGGCCGTCAGGACATGCAACGAGATGCCGCCACAGGACTGTGGACGGTCACCTTGGGACCTGCCGCACCCGATATGTATCCCTACCATTTCGAAGTGGATGGCGTGAGTGTCATGGACCCGGCCGCTGACCAGTATTTCCCCAACGAGGGATTCAAAAACAGCCTGTTGGAAATCCACGCTCGTCAAGGCAACCTTCCTCATGACATCCGCCAGGTGCCTCATGGATCGATAGAGTATATCTATTATCCTTCTAAGAGTCTGGGGGCGGTCAATCAGGCTGTCGTCTATCTGCCACCTGGCTACGATAATCAAAAAGATCGGAAATATCCGGTGTTTTACCTCATCAGCGGTACGACAGATACCGAGGAGGTTTATTATAAAGTGGGACGTATGAACTTCATCCTCGACAACCTGCTGGCTGAGGGAAAGGCGCGTGAGATGATCATCGTACTGCCGTATGGTAATCCTTATCACCTGTTGCCGCCTGAGGCGCTACAGGGGAGAAACATGCAGATGATGGGATTTGGCAACGATGTCTTCAGCAATGATCTCATCAATGACCTGATGCCGTTTATCGAAAAGCACTACCGGACGATCAATGACCGTGACCATCGGGCTATCGGTGGCTTCTCTCGTGGCGGTAACCAAGGTCTCTACAACGGACTGGCCAATCTTGACAAATTCTCTTATCTCTGTTCATACAGTTCGTTCACCTCGACAGATATCCCTAAAGTCTACGACAACGCCGCAGCCACCAACAAGCGGTTACACCTGTTCTGGTTGGGCGTGGGCACCGACGATTTCCTTTATGGCAATGCTCGCGACTACATGGAATTTCTCGACAAGAAGGGAATCCGCTCTGTCAAGGAGTTCACCCATGACAAGTTCGGACACACTTGGATGAATGCCAAATATTTCCTGGATAAGACGCTCAGACTGTTGTTCAACCCGGAGGCTTCGGAACAGGCAATGAAAAACGGGCAACCTGCCCCTGCCGTCACTGGCAAGGAGCAGCAGTTCACCCCGGGCGTAATGGCCAGGCTCTTCCCCAAACCTATCGTCTCTCCCGAATATACGGCTGATGCAGTGACCTTCCGCATGAAGGCTCCCGAAGCACAACAGGTGCTCTTCGAGAGTGAGTTGAGCCAGCAACCGCTGCCGATGGAAAAGGATGCCGATGGTGTATGGAGTGTCACCATAAAGGAGTGGGCCGACAAGACTTTCAAATATTGTTTCGTGGTGGATGGCACACAGGTGGCCGATCCTTCCAATATGTGGCTCTCTCCAGACAAAGGCTTCAAATACAGCATTGCCTCCTATCCGTCTGATCGCTACAACATCACGATGATGAAGGGTGTGGAACACGGAAAGGTGATCTATGACTATAACCTCATGGTGTCTGTTTATCTGCCGACAATCTTGCGCCCTGGTTCTCAGTTGCCTCTTGTCCGTCTTGTCCCAGGTAAGAACGACACATGGGAGAGTTGGTTCAAAGTGGGTGGTGCAAATGCCATCGCCGATAAACTGATCAGTGAGGGGAAAGCAAAACCATGTATCCTCATCGTGGGACTGGATGATAATGCGCCGGTCGCTGCCACCCTCCGTGCTGATGACTACAAAACATGGATGGAGCGCCGCGCCGCATTGGCACAACTGCTCCATCAAGTCAAATAAAGTAAAGGCTGCGGTTCTGCCGCAGCCCCTCGCTTATCCGTATGCTGCGGTTCCGCCGCAGCCTATTTCAAAAAGCTCGCACCAGCCATTTCTGACGGATGCGAGCTTTTCTTTTTAAGTAACCAGCTTTTTTAGACACAAACTGT
>CADCQC010000410.1 GCA_902803455.1 uncultured Prevotellaceae bacterium | reverse complement strand
GGCATCCTTCTCCAGCTGGTATGATGCTTGTGGGTGAGATGTGAGGAACTTGGCACTCTTGGAGAAGAGCTTGATTTCCTTCTGATAACGGTAGTCGATTTTAGTGAAGTAGTTCTTGTTGTATGTTTTCTCGAGCACCTCTCCCTTTTTGGTGATGATGCCTTGCTCCCTCAACTCGCTCTTTGTCCCATAGACATAATATGCGATATGCATTTGCTTGTCTTGCTCGTTGATGGTCTGCTGCTTTTGTGCCGATTCTGTTTTCAAGTCTTCAACATCCTTGTTGAGCGTGGTGATGGTGTTGTCCATCTCACTGATTTTCACATCCTTGGCATTAAGTTGGGCACGCAGTTCCTCAATTTGCAGGTTTTTAGCATCCATCTGTGAGTTCAAAGCGGCCAATGTGGTCTCCAGTGTCTTTCTGATTTCCTCACCCCTTTGGTTGCTCTGGCTGCTTTCATTGAGTTGGCCGCGAAGTTTCTCAATCAACAGTTTGTTATCCTTCATCTGTTTCTGTATGAACTGCATATCGCTCCTGATGCGGGCGATCTTGTCCACCCCTTCTCCATCCTTGGCGAGTGTGATACGCTTTTCCGCCTCGTTGATTTGACGGAATCCTTCCTGTATCTCATTGAATACCGACATCATGTCGTTTATTTCTTTTTCCCTTTGGTCGATGATGTCCTGGAGGGAGTCGTTTCCAGCCATCACAACAGTCTGCACCACAGGAGCCTTAGGTTCTTCCTTGCACCCGATGAGTGCCAGCAAGCAAACAGCAAAAACCAATACCTTTTTCATTTCATTATGCCTGTTAAAAAATGTTTTTTCCTAATTATGTTTGTTTCCGGCAAGCATGAGGCAAATGCCGAATTAATTTCAATGATGCGAAAACCATAAGTTCTATAAGACATATAGTCCCATAAGCCCGTTTTCAATCTTTTTTTCCTCCAACGACGATGACAATCTCCCCTCTCGGAGCTGTGTTGGTGAAATGCTGCACCAACTCATCCAGCGTCCCTCGGACACACTCCTCGTGGACCTTGGAGATTTCCCTCGCCACGCAAGCAGGCCTTTCGCCTCCCATCACTTCTGAAAGTTGCTGAAGTGTCTTTAGCAGGCGATAAGGCGACTCATAGATGACGATGGTGCGCTCTTCGTTGGCAAGAGCCGCCAAGCGAGTCTGCCTTCCTTTCTTCTGCGGCAAGAAGCCCTCGAAGCAGAATCGGTCGTCGGGAAGGCCGGATGCCACCAAAGCAGGCACGAACGCCGTGGCACCAGGGAGGCATTGCACCTCCTCACCCGCCGCCACCGCCTCCCTGACGAGGAAGAATCCCGGATCGCTGATACCCGGAGTGCCGGCATCGCTGACGAGCGCTATGGTTTGCCCGGCCTTGAGTCTTTGGATGACCGAAGCCGTTGTGCCATGCTCATTGAACTTGTGGTGTGAGAGCAAGCGTCCTTGTATGTCGTAATGTTTCAACAGGACACCAGTGGTACGCGTGTCCTCCGCCAGGATGATGTCAGCCTCCCTGAGCACCCGTAATGCTCTCAGGGTGATATCCTCCATATTTCCGACCGGTGTCGGCACGATATACAACATGCCCATAATTGTGGGCAAAATTACATCAAATAATAGAATCGGCAAAATTATTGGCTCTTTTTTTCATTTTAGTAACATTTGGGATCAAAGTGTTGGTGGTCTCACATAATATTCGTACTTTTGCAAGCATCATGAGCGAGAATTTATCAGGGGAATTTCACCGCCCCGGAAGAATAGAAGTGGTGTGCGGGTCAATGTTCTCGGGCAAGACCGAAGAACTCATCCGTCGTGTGAAGCGTGCTGTTTTCGCCCGCCAACGTGTTGAGATATTCAAGCCATCGATAGACACCAGGTATTCCGAAGAGGAAGTGGTGAGCCACGACCGCAATTCCATCCGCAGCACGATGGTGGACACGTCGGCCTCCATCCTGCTATTGGCGTCTGACATCGACGTCGTGGGCATCGACGAGGCCCAGTTTCTCGACGACGGTTTGCCCGCCGTGTGCAACGAACTAGCCAACCGTGGCATCAGGGTGATTGTTGCGGGTTTGGACATGGACTTCAAAGGCGTCCCTTTTGGTCCGATGCCCGCCCTCTGCGCCATTGCCGACGATGTGACAAAGGTCCACGCCATCTGCATGCGGTGCGGTTCACTGGCTTACGTCAGCCATCGCTTGGTGAACGAGGAGAAGCGTGTGCTTCTAGGTGAAAAGGCTCAATATGAACCACTCTGCAGGGAGTGTTACCTCAAAGCACTTGAAGAGTGCAATCAGCCTTAGCAGCACTGTCGCCACCATCACATATTTTCACATCCATCATCATGCTAGAAGGAAAAATCACATTCGACCG
>CADCQC010000409.1 GCA_902803455.1 uncultured Prevotellaceae bacterium | reverse complement strand
GCTTTTTGTTGGTCTCTGGTGCCTGATAAATGGCTTTAACCTTTTTCTCTTCCACAGGAGCCACGGCAGGTGCTTCCTGTACGGGTTGTTCGTCTTTAGGCTTCTCTTCCTGTTTGGCGACAGGACGGCCAGCGTTGCTGAGATCAATTTTTCCCAGTGGTTTCATCTGTTGCCTGTTTGACATAAGGAGTGCCTCAGCGCGGTTGTTCACTGGTTCGCTTTTCTTTTCTTTGGGTTTCTTTGGGAATATCTTGGCGGCTTGGGTTCTTACTTCCTTGTCGCTCTTGAAACCTTCCACGAGTGCAGCGTATTGCTCGTCGTTGAGCTTGAAGTTCGGGTTGCTCTCAACCTCTCCCAAGTGGCTTTTTTTCTTTAGGAACTCCACTGCCGTCTGGAGTCCGATATTCAATTCTTTTAATACTTTGTTCAGTCTTATCGCCATTCTGTTTAAATGATTTTTGTTTGATATATTGATGCGCACAAGTGTAAGATGAGAAGAGGTCAGTTTTCAAATTCTGCCTTAAGGATATTGATGATGTTGTCGACGGTCTCCTCTTCAAGGTCAGCCTTTTCGACAAGCATTTCTCTTGGAGCTTTGAGCACGGCCTTTGCCGTATCGAGCCCGATGCGCTTGATAGAGTCGATGATCCACTGGTCGATCTCATCGGAGAACTCGTCGAGATAGATATCCTCCTCTGCCTCGTCGGCCTCTATTTCTCTGAAGACATCGATGGTGTATTCTGTGAGCATGGAAGCCAGTTTGATGTTGAGTCCTCCTCGGCCGATGGCAAGTGATACTTCCTCGGGTTTGAGATACACCTCTGCTTTCCGTGTTTCCTCATTGATGTTGATGCTCGACACTTTTGCAGGACTGAGCGCACGCTGAATATAGAGTTTGATGTTGGAGGTATAATTGATGACATCGATATTCTCATTGCAGAGTTCTCTGACGATACCGTGCACACGGCTGCCCTTCACGCCCACGCAGGCACCGACGGGGTCGATGCGGTCATCGTAGCTCTCCACGGCCACTTTGGCTCTCTCGCCAGGCATGCGGGCGATTTTCTTGATGGAGATGAGTCCGTCGTTGATTTCTGGCACCTCGCTCTCGAGCAGTCTCTCAAGGAATACAGGGCTGGTGCGTGAGAGGATGATCTTAGGATTGTTGTTCTCGTTGTCCACGCGCAGGATGACGGCACGGATGGTCTCACCCTTACGGTACTGGTCATTGGGTATCTGCTCTGATTTGGGCAGGATGAGCTCATTGTTCTCATCATCGATGATGAGAACCTCGCGCTTCCAGGTCTGATACACCTCACCGCTGATGATCTGTCCCTCACGATCTTTATACTTATTATAAAGAGAATCGTGCTCAAGTTCCAGGATTTTGGAGGCGAGGGTCTGTCTGAGGTTGAGAATGGCCCTGCGTCCGAATTTCTCAAACTCGATACGCTCGCTCAGATCTTCTCCTACCTCGTAGTCGGGGTCGATTTTCTGGGCCTCAGTGAGAGAGATTTCCTTGTTTTCGTCTTCCACCTCGCCGTCTTCCACGACGACACGGTTGCGGTAGATCTCGAAATCGCCCTTGTCGGGGTTGACGATGACGTCGAAGTTCTCGTCGCTGCCATAGATTTTGGCAAGGACATTCCGGAAACTTTCTTCGAGCACGCTCACGAGCGTGGTGCGGTCGATATTCTTGTTTTCCTTGAACTCCTTGAAAGTCTCGATCATGTTGGGCGTCGAGTCATTTGTCTTTTTTGCTGCCATAGCTTTATTTGAAACTGATTATATATTTTGTGTATTTTACTTTGTCCATCTCAAATTGTTTGTCCACGTCGGTGATCACGGGGCGTTTCTTTCCTTCTGGTTTCACCTTCTCTTGGGTAGTGACGGTGAAAGTGTTGCCTTCCACGGCCTTGAGCGTGCCTTTTGTCTTTTTGCCATCTTGGTCGAGCACTTCCACTTCTTTTCCGATGAAGTTGATGTACTGCTGTGGAACCTTGAACGGCTGTCCGAGTCCGGCAGAGCCCACTTCCAGTTCGAAGTCCTCTTGATCGCGGTCGAGCCGGTCTTCGATATATTTGCTCAAATCCACGCAGTCCTCAATCCATACACCGTCTGCATGATCGATTTCCACGACGATTTTGTTGTCTGGGCTGATGTCGATGTCGACGAGGAAATAATCTTTCCCGACCAGCCATTCTTCTACTAATTGTCTAATGATTCCTTTATCTGTCATATTTGTGTGATTATAATGAAAATGAGGGGCTCAGTCAAGCCCCTCATTCCACCGAACGCTGCAAAGGTACGAATAAAATGCCACGCCGCAAAATTTTTTCTCCTTTTTTGCAAGAATCTCCGCATTTTACACTGATTTATGTGCAGTATTTTCGTCGCAGAGGCAGGTTTTGAGAGAAAAATGTCACGGAAATCCATGATGGAATGTCTTGTGGCAAAAAGGGGTGGGGTAGAGGTGTCTCAAGGCCTGAGGATCTTCCAGAACTCCTTCTCATCGTTGATGAGTTTGCAGGCCGCCTCCATCTGCTTGTCACCCCGGAGACTGTTTTGGATGGAGCCACGCTGGTAATAGTAGGCCGCCACGATGTCGTCTGCGAGGATTTTCTTGATCTGTTCCTTGTTGTACTCAAGGTCTTTTGCCAGATTATGTTTCAGCTTTTTCTCCAGCTGCTCAAATTCTGTCTTCGCATCATCGTAGTATCCTTCGAATTTAGCCAGTTTCACCAGTTCCTTGAGATATTTCTCACTTTCCGGATCATAGGTGAACCCGCTGTTGAGCACCCGCTGTTTGAATTCTTCATAGTCGGCATCGCTGATCTCGAAGTCGGCAGCTGGGGCGATGGTGGGATGTTTTGCGATGTAGTCGATCTCATAGTCGAGCATCACCTCTGTGGAGTCAATGCCAGAGGATGCCAGATAATAGGCGATGTTAGACAGAGAGTCAGACGCTATCTTCACGTCGGGAGTGATGCCGCCACCATCCCGCACCTCCCGTCCGTGGGCCGTGTGGAAAAGTTTTGTCAGCGAGTCAGGGATATGCTCGGTATATCCTCCCCGTGCGTGTTTGTAGTTGATGGCTTGTATGCATCGGCCGCTGGGGATGTAGTATTTGTTGCTTGTCACTTTGAGGCTGCCGTTGTAGGGTAGGTCAACGCTGGTCTGCACCAGTCCTTTACCATAGGTGCGCGAACCTAAGATGACAGCGCGGTCAAGGTCTTGCAGGGCACCGCTGGTGATCTCGCTGGCACTGGCCGTCATGTCGCTGACGAGCACCACCACAGGCATGATGGTGTCGAGTGGCTCTACTTTTGTCGTGTAGTCAATATTGGAGCGTTTCAGTTTGCCGCGGTTGGACACGATCAGTTTTCCTTTGGGCACAAACATGTTGACGATTTGCACGGCCTCTGACTCAGAGCCGCCTCCGTTGCCACGCAGGTCGAGCACGAGTCCTTTCATCCCTTTGTCTTTCATCTCGATGAAGGCGTTGCGCACCTCTTTGGCACAGCCGTCGGTAAATTGTCTCAGGTTGATATAACCGATGTTGTCGCGCTGCAGACCATAATAAGGGACAGAAGGCGTCTGCACGGTCTTTCGTGTGATTTTCATCTGCATCTTCTTCCCTGTCGTGGGCCGCTTGATTTTCAGGATAAAACTGGTACCAGGGTCTCCTCTCAGTCTGCTGCTCACATACGACACGCTCTTGTCGGTCATGACGGAGTCGTCGATGCTCAGGATGATGTCACCCTTCCGCAGTCCGGCCTGGTCGGCAGGCATTCCCTCGTAAGGCTCGTCGATGACCACATGTTTGATTTTCGAGTTATACCTGATGAGGGCTCCGATGCCTGCGAATTTACCCGTATAGATTTCCTTGAGGTCTTTCATGTTCTCCTCCGGATAGTATTCCGTATAGGGGTCTAGACTTCGGAGCATGGCTTTGATGCCAGTGCCGATCACCTCCTCCGCGTTGAGGGTGTCGACATAGATGATGTCGAGGTTTTTGTAGATGGTATTGAAGATGTCGAGGTTTTTCTTCACCTCGAAGTTATGGTCGCTGTCGTTTTGAGCCATAGCCATGTTGAAGGCAGCCATGACGAGTATCAGCATCAGTATTCTGAGTTGTTTCATAATCCAATTTGGAGTTTTTCCTATTTTAGGAAGTGAAAGATGTTGCAAAAATACATCTTTATGGCGGGATTACGCCAAAAAAATGTCAAAAAATAAAGAAACAGGTATGTTTAGTGCCATAAAAACGTCTAAAATGCGAGAAAAATGGCTTTAAATTGAAATTTTTCCCCAAAATATTTGGTGGGTAAAAAAAATCGTTATACTTTTGCATCCGCAATCAAGAAATTGCTGCTTCAGTAGCTCAGTTGGTTAGAGCACCTGACTGTTAATCAGGGGGTCGTTGGTTC
>CADCQC010000408.1 GCA_902803455.1 uncultured Prevotellaceae bacterium | reverse complement strand
CGTGCAGGTGAAGAAGTCTAACTACACCTCACGGTGGTCTACACAGGCGAAGAAAGTAGAGGACTTCAACAACCAATATCCTGAGGTGAGCAAGGGTGACCTCTATGTGTCAAGGATGAAAAACCAGCTGATCACTTACACTCCTTATACCTATATGAATGCAAAGAAAACAGCCTACGCTGCTGTTCCTTTGCTTGATAGCACTTGCGACAGTCTATTGCTTACTTATGGAAAATTGAGCAGTGGTCATATCAAGGAATACAACGACCATATCGACCTCTATCTTAATAACTACCGCAACGACACGACGGCAATGGTACTCGACAAGATTGTGGTGACGGGCGTGACTGCCGCCAAACCTTCTTATAAGATGACCAAACGCGTGCAGGCGACAGCAAATGCTACTGCCAGTTTTGAGGAGGAGACTGGTGTCTTCACCCTTGAAGTCAAACATAATGGCCCCGTCGATATCACTATCAATTGTGCGGGTAATGCCACGGATCGTAGCACCGATGTGCTCAGCAGCGAGAGCCTGTCGCTCGACCTTCCTCAGCAGCCGGCCGAGTATCACGGTGAGATTATCATCGAGGCAGAGGACATGGATTTCAAAAGTATCAAGAGCTGCGTTACTGATCCCTACGGATGGTATCCTAATGTGCGTGGTCATGCTGGTAATGGATTCGCCGACATGGGCACCAACTCTTCCGGGTCTTTGCGGCATAGACTTGAGGTGAAATATCCTGGCGAATACCGTATCGCTGTCAGATATACATCGCCCAGCAGGGCAGGCAATATCTCCGCTACTATTAATGGAACTAAAAACACGCTGAAATGTGAGAAGACATCCACTAATGAGTGGCGTAAAGTGTCTTTCAATGCCAATCTGACTGAAGGACGCAATGAACTGATCATCACCAACGTCGGCGGTCTCAACATGTATATTGACCAGATCATCTACGCACCTGCAGAGATGGAGATGGAGTCTTTCAAGGTGACCGTCAGACAGTCGGAACACGGACAGGTGATGGCGGATGTGGAAGAGGCTGTCGAGGGACAGACGGTCACCCTGTCTGCTGTTCCTGAGGAAGGCTATCAGCTCAAGGGGTGGAACGTGTTGCATGGTGATGTGTTTATACAGGAAGATGGTACATTTGTGATGCCTGATGATAATGTCACGGTGGAACCCATTTTCGTGGATATGACAGCAGTCTATGAACTCGACTTCACCAATGTGCTGGGTGGTAATTTCCCAGAAGGATGGCGTGCCCTGCAAGAGGACAATGGGGTACATGAGTATCCGAATAATTATAGTTCGGGAGCACGAACCTTCTCCGGATTCTCTGGCTATCAGGGTAAAGGCCTTTATTGGCGTATTAATAATTGTGAGTATGGCCGGCAGAAGGCATATCCGCTCACCCTTGAGCCTGGAGCTTACAAACTGTTGTTTGCCATGGCTGCATGGAAGGAACGGCCTCAATATACAGCTCGCATCCAAAGTGCTGGAGGCAATAGCGTCATCGCTTCGTCTGAAGTCTACACAGCGACTCCGAATGCGAATGGTAACACCTCTGCTAACCTGACCTCTGCAAAGATCAACGAACTGCCGTTTGAGATTAAGGAGAAAGGTGATTATGTCATCAGTTTTGTCAACAATGGTACTGGATTTGATGAATTCCTCTTGTTGGATTGCCGTTTGAAGATCGATCAGGCAGCAGGTATTCTTTCACTCACTTCAGAACAGTCTTTACCTGCTGGTATCTACAGCATCTTAGGCATCAGAAGACAGGCCTTGCAGCGTGGATTGAATATCGTCGTTGCTGAAGATGGCAAAATCCATAAGGTGATGGTCAGATGAGCCATTAGTATGGTCAGAAAATCCATTAGGTAATAGTCAGATAATCTTAAGATAAACCATAAATAGTGATGAGGAAATTATTCTTTGCAGTGGTGTTGTGTTGTGCCGTCTCTGCTGTCATGGCTCAGGGGGTTAAACCGTTGCCGTCCATCCACACGGAGGGCAGGTGGCTGGTCGATACCCATGGCAATCATGTTGTGCTCCATGGAGTGATGGATACACCCAACACCTGGTTCAATGGTGGCAGATGGGGATGGGAGACCAGTGACAACACGGTGTCAAAATGCCTCAACTATTTTGAGAAACTCTTCACCGGACTTGAGAAAGCGAAATGTGACGTCTTCCGTCTCCACATGGATCCTTGTTGGACCAACGACCCGAGCAAACCGAGGGTAGGGGATGCGGGCGAGAACAATATCTCACAATATAGTTCGGCACGTCTGAAGAAATATCTCAGGACACTCTATTTCCCTCTTGCAAAGAAAGCGATGAATCATGGCATGTATGTCGTGGTGCGTCCTCCTGGCGTCTGCCCGGGATACTTACAGGTGGGAGATGCTTATCAGGCTTATCTGCTGGATGTCTGGGACATCTTCAGTCAAAATGATTCCATCCGAAAATATGCCGGACAGATCAGCATCGAGTTAGCCAATGAGCCTGTGACCTTGAAAAACAGTCAGGGACTCGATGATGCAGCTGCTTTGCATGACTATTTCCAACCG
>CADCQC010000407.1 GCA_902803455.1 uncultured Prevotellaceae bacterium | reverse complement strand
TCTGATCCTGACCCTGATGTTCCTTGTCCGTCAAAATCAGAGGGTCCAAACGTGACGGCAACGTCAGCACCCCATGCCATACTAACCATTGCACATAGCAATGTCAGCATCATCATGCGTAATTTTAGTCTTTTTTTCATATTGGTATTAATTAATAGTGATAATAAATTCTCTCAAAAAGGACCTTTAATTCAATTCTCTTACACTCGACGTGCATACTTTGGGGCAAAAATAGATAAAAAAAGTGAAAATGCGTGTCTTTTTCCCTTTTTTTTCATAAAAATCATACATTTCCCTGAAAAAATAGCTCTACAGCAACATTATACAATTTGATGGTCTTTTCTCACAAGAACGAAAGGTGGCCCAAA
This sequence comes from uncultured Prevotellaceae bacterium, assembly GCA_902803455.1. Taxonomy (GTDB): domain Bacteria; phylum Bacteroidota; class Bacteroidia; order Bacteroidales; family Bacteroidaceae; genus Prevotella. The sequence goes on along the minus strand of CADCQC010000407.1, from coordinate 1,812 downwards.
ATTTTGCGATGTGATAGAAAATGACTATCTTCGCATCATCTTAAGTCAACAACATCATGGGCACATACATCAATGCAGGCAATGAGGGGTTTAAATCAGCCCGCAAGCGCGAATACATCGACAAATCAGGACTCATAGCCATTGTCAACGACACGCTGTTTTCTGAGTGGCGCTTCAGTTGCGTCACACGATGCCGGCGTTTCGGCAAGTCAATGGCTGCAAGAATGCTATGTGCCTATTACGACCATTCCGTTGACTCGCGCCACCTTTTCACAGACTTGGAGATTGCTTCCCACCCTTCTTTTGAAGAACATCTCAACAGATATCCCGTCATCTATCTGGATGTCACCAACTTCACCACACGTGACATCCCAAGGTCGGAAATTGTCTCTCAGATGCAGAAAGAAATGAAGGCGGAAATCTCCAAAGTGTATCCCGACGCTGAGACACTGCCCGAAGATGATCTCATGGCGGTGCTGACCAAGATATCTGAACACTACAAGACTTCGTTTATCATGATCATCGACGAGTGGGACGCTATCTGCCGTGAGGCTTCTTCCGACACAGAAGCGATGGACAAATATGTCAACTTCCTTCGGCGTATGTTCAAGGGGAGTGACTCTATGAAAGTCTTCGCCGGGGTATATATGACAGGCATACTGCCAGTGAAGAAATATAAGACAGAGTCGGCACTCAACAACTTCATCGAATACTCAATGGTGGAGCCTCGGAAGATGGCCAGTTTCTTCGGGTTCACAAAAAATGAGGTGAAAGCATTGGCTACCCGACACGGCATAGATTTCGATGACCTGGTAAAATGGTATGACGGTTATCAGATTGGCAATGAGACGTCCATGTTCAACCCCAATTCCGTGATGCAGGCCGTGGATGCACGCCGGTGCAAGAGTTACTGGGCGAGTACGGGTGCCTTCGATGCCGTAGCACACTATATCCAAATGAATTATGAGGGACTGAAAGACAATATCATTCAGATGCTTGCAGGAGAACAGAGTCCTGTTGATCCCACAGGATTCCAAAACGACATGTCGGTGATACGCAATCGTGACGACGTGCTCACCGTACTTATCCATTTGGGCTACCTATCCTACAAGTGGCAGGAGGAGGAATGTTATATCCCCAACCGTGAGGTGGCAGGTGAAATGGTGAATGCCGTGAAAATCAACAATTGGCAACCCGTAGTAGATGCCATACAGGAATCGAAAAATCTCTTGCAGGCAACACTTGAGGGTGACTGCGAGGCAGTGGCAAGAGGTGTGGACGCTGCCCACGACGAGAATACAAGCATTCTGTCATACAACAATGAGAACTCATTGGCATGTGTGCTCGCCATCGCTTACTTCTATGCCCGCAACGACTATGTCATCCACCGAGAACTGGCATCTGGAAAAGGGTTCGCAGACCTTGTAATGATTCCTCGCAAGAATGTCAACTCTCCAGCTATCGTATTGGAACTGAAATATAACCGCGATGCCCAATCAGCCATTGATCAAATCAAGCACAGACAGTACCCTACCAAGGTAGCGCCATACGCCGACAATCTCCTTCTTGTGGGCATTAATTATGACAAGACCACGAAGACACACGAATGCCAGATCACCCGTTGGCAACAGTCATAAGAATTGAAAAAACAAAAAACATCATAACTATCAAAAGATGAGAATAGATATCATCACCGTATTGCCTGAGATGCTGGAAGGCTTTGTCCATGAGTCAATATTGGCACGTGCACAGAAGAAAGGACTGGCAGAGATCCATCTGCACAACCTGCGTGACTACACCCTCGACAAATGG
>CADCQC010000406.1 GCA_902803455.1 uncultured Prevotellaceae bacterium | reverse complement strand
TTCCCTTCGCTGATGGTGAGATGACCAAGGAGGTTACTCCGGATCAGTATGTGGAGGGGCCGTTTATGTTGAAATACCGCGGGAAATACTATTTCATGTGGAGCGAAGGGGGATGGGGACAGCCCAATTACAGTGTGAGTTATGCGATCAGCGACTCTCCGTTAGGTCCTTTCCACCGCATTGGGAAAATCATGGAGCAGGATCCGGCCATCGCCACCGGTGCTGGTCATCATTCTGTCTTTAAGGGCCGTGGTGATGATGAGTGGTATATCGTGTATCACAGGCGACCGCTCACAGAAACAGCGGCCAACTCACGTCAGGTTTGTATCGACCGCCTGTATTTCGACGAAAAAGGCTTTATCAAACCTGTCAAGATGACCTTCGAGGGCGTGGAACGTACGAAATTAAAATAATAGCAAAAACACATGGATATGAAGCATCTTTTGAGAACCTGTCTCTTTGCCCTGCTGATGATGTGGGGCCTGAATACCTTTGCCGTGGAGTTATCGTATCAGGTAGCGCTGAAACAGCCCGGCAACCCTGCAGTGACCTATAAGCTGGACAAAACTGGCGGAAATCTGGTGGCATCACGACCTATACCGCTGACAATCAAGGAGGATTTGGAGAAAAAAGGCGACGAGTGTCGGCTGACGCTGACCTTGACTGCCCGTGAGACCGTGTATTTCAATATCGGCGTCACCGCCAACACGGGATTTTCCACGCCACAGTGTGAGTTTTATTTGCCCGGATTCTGGTATCACAAGAATCTGCGCTCACCGGCTGAGGCTCCTTCGTTTCACACTTCAGATAGTTGGAATTTCAGGGAAGACCGTCTCTCGGCTCCTCTCACTGGGGTCTACGACACCGCATCTGGCCGCTCACTGACCGTGATGCGCATGCCTGACGCTCATCCGGCTGATGCCCTGCTTACCCATCAGGAGGGGGAGGTGATACTCGGAGGACGTAGCTCATTGGGCTATCTGGGGTTCGACAATGCGGGTTCGATGGCTCGACTGACCTTTGGCTATCCTTTCGTGGAGACACCGAAGCGGTATATCCGTAAACTCACGCTGGTTGCCCCCATTTCTACTTTTGCCAAAATCGAAAAGGGGGAAAGGATGGTGGTGGAATGGCGCATCCAGGAGGGCAGTGCTGCCGACTACGGACAGTTTGTTGCCGACACTTGGTGCCGCTGTTTCGACCTGTTGAAGCCTACCCCGATGCAACCGCTCTACACGCCTGATGAGGTGAAGGCACAACTGTCCAACTACTTCAGAAAGGCTTATGTAGACAAATATCCCTTGAAATACCATTCGGGTATCAGCATCCGATGTGATGATTGCCAGCCAGTTGACCATGTGCAGTTGGGCTTCTGTGGGCGTGTATTGCTTAATGCGTTCAACGCATTGGAATATGGCTATCAGAATGGTGATGCTCAACTCATCAAGATGGGCAACGACATCTTCGACAGTTGGCTTGCCAATGGGTTCACCGCCAACGGCTTTTTCAAGGAAGACATGCACATCGCTGGCGGTATTCCTGCCGATAACGAGGTCGTACACAGCATTCGCGAACAGTCGGAAGCCGTGTATGCCGTGCTTCATTACCTGGCGTATGAGCGGAAAAACGGACGCACCCACAAAGCGTGGGAATCGAAAATGCGTACCTTGCTCGATGCCATGGTCAACCTGCAGGAGAGTGATGGCCACTTCCCCAGAAAATATCGTGACGATGGGTCGCATGTGGATGCCTCGGGTGGATCGACACCAAGTGCCACCTCCACTCTGGTGATGGGATATAAGTATTTTAAGGATAAACGCTATCTGAAGGCGGCCAAAAGTTCCGTTGATTATCTGGAGAGAAACATCATCTCAAAAAGTGACTATTTCTCGTCTACACTCGATGCTAATTGCGAGGACAAGGAAGCTGCCATCAGTGCGGTGACGGCCACTTACTATCTGGCCATGCTGACCAAAGGAAAGGAGCGCGACCATTATATCACGTTGTGCAGACAGGCGGCCTATTTCGCTCTGTCGTGGTATTATATGTGGGATGTGCCGTTCGCTCCTGGGCAGATGCTTGGCGAACTGGGATTCAAGAGTCGCGGATGGAGCAATGTGTCGGTGGAGAACAATCACGTGGATGTGTTTGTCTTCGAACTGCATCACATCGTGAAATGGCTTGCCGAGGTCACGGGCGAGAAAAGGTTCAGCAGCATGGCCGACGTGATACACACCTCTCTCTGCCAGTTGCTGCCTACGGAGAGCAGATTGTGTGGCATCGGAGTGCCGGGATTCAATCCCGAGGTGGTGCAGCACACCCATTGGGACTATGGGAAAAACGGTAAAGGGTTCTACAACGATATCTTCGCTCCAGGATGGACGATCGCCTCGCTTTGGGAACTCTATTCTCCCCGACGAACAGTAGATTTTTTGAAATAAAAACCGCTCAGCACCCTATATTTCCGTTATACACGAGTATAGGGTGCTTTTTTTTAATTAATTGATTTTGAGATACTTGATTGCTGACAAAGTGATATTCCTCTTATACAATCATCATTATATTATGCGTGTGTGAGTATAAGGGCTAACTTTGCAACATGATCGAATCTTAATCAACAATAACCATATGATGAAAAAACAACTATTCAAATTTAGTCTTTCTTGGTTGCCGGCAGGCGCTACCTTGCTGTGCCTTCTTGCCATGCTGGTGCCAGGTCCACTGACGATGGTTTCTGTCGCTCAGTCGAATGTTAAAATGTCACAAGTCACAGGTATAGTCACTGATGAGGCTAAGGAAGCGCTCATCGGTGTCACCGTAACTGCTCTCGGAACCGACAATCGGGCTGTCACCGATATCGATGGTATGTTCCACATCGATGTGCCGGCACAGAGCAGCGCCATGCTGGAATTCTCGTATATCGGATACAAGAAGAAGCAGGTGAAGGTAAATGGGGCCAAACTGCTCAACGTGATGCTCGAAGAGGAGGCCAACGAATTCGATGAGGTGATCGTGACGGGTTATAGCAGTCAGAAAAAAGCGTCAATCATCGGATCAATTGAGACCATCAACCCGACGGAATTGCAGTTCGGTACAACGCGTACATTATCAAACAATCTGGCTGGTAAGTTGAGTGGTGTGATTGGTATCCAGCGGTCGGGTGAGCCAGGATACGATGACTCCAATTTCTGGATCCGTGGTATCTCCACCTTCTCTGGTAACAACAACCCGCTCATCTTGATCGATGGTGTGGCGCGTGACTTGAATAATGTGGATGTGGCGGAAATCGAGTCGTTCTCGATCTTGAAAGATGCTTCGGCATCGGCCATGTATGGTGTGAGGGGTGCCAACGGTGTCATCGTCATCACCACAAAAAGGGGTAAGATTGGGGCGCCTCAGGTGAGGTTCCATGTGGAGCACTCCATCAATGAGCCTACACAGATGCCGGAGTTCCTCAGCGCACCCGACTATATGACGTTGCTCAACCAACTGGCGGCTCAGGACGGCATCGCGCTGCCTTTCACCCAACTGCAGATCGACCGCACTCGATCGGGCTACGATCCTGACTTGTATCCCGATGTCAACTGGGTGGATGCCATCACCAAAGACTACGCTTACACCACTCGTGGAAATGTCGACATCAGCGGCGGTTCCGACTTCCTGCGCTACTCCATCGTTGCCTCTTACTTCAAGGAGACGGGCATCCTGGAGCAGGACAAGAGCTTGCTCACCGACAATGCCACCAACAACCAGCAGTTCAACCTCCGCACCAATATCGACATGGACGTGACCAAGACCACGTTGCTCAGGGTGAACATCGGTGGCTACCTCAACAGATTCAAAAAACAGCGTTGTAATACGGATGGTGCCTTCGGAGAGGCTTTCCGCACGTTGCCGTTCGTACATCCGGCTCGATATAGCGATGGGGCCATCCCCGTGATATCCAACCGTGCCAACCCTTGGCGCACGGTCACCCAACAGGGCTACGACTTCATCACCTCTTCAAAGCTCCAGACGCTCTTCAGTGTGGAGCAGGATCTGAAGATGTTCACCCCGGGATTGAAGGCGAAAGCGCTCTTCAGCTTCGACCGGTGGAACCGCAGTTCGCGCGGACGTACCGCCAATCCTGGTACGGTGTTCCCTGCAACAGGGCGCGATGAGGAGGGTAATCTCATCTACAGCCAGTTTGAGACGGGCGACGAGTCTATGGGCAGTTACAACAATGGTGAGTATGGCAATACCAACGTCTATTTCGAGGCTGACGTCATGTACAACCGCCGTTTCGGGAAATTGGATGTTGATGCCATCTTGCTCTACAACCAGCAGGCTTACGACGACGGCAGCATTCAGGATTATCGTAAGCAGGGTATCGCCGGACGTCTCTCGGGTACCTACGATAACAGATATGTGGCAGAGTTCAACTTCGGATACAATGGTTCTGAGAACTTTGCTAAAGGCAAGCGCTTCGGTTTCTTCCCGTCGTTCGCTATCGGTTGGTTGCTGAGCGAGGAACCTTTCATGGAGAAATACAAGAGCTTGTTCAACAAGATCAAGTTCCGTGCCAGCATCGGACAGGCTGGTGATGATAATATCGGCGGACGACGCTTCGCATACCTCGGCACGCTTTATACCGACCAGGAGGGCTATACTTGGGGTACTACAGGACAACGTGGTTACAGTGGCATCACTGAGGGCGACATCGGTGTCGATAACTTGACTTGGGAGACCGTAACAAAACTGAACTTGGGCTTCGAACTGGGATTGTGGAATATGATTGATTTCAACTTCGATATCTTCCGTGAGAAACGAAAGGATATCTTCATGCAGCGCACCATCATTCCCACACAGAGCGGTTTCGTCAC
>CADCQC010000405.1 GCA_902803455.1 uncultured Prevotellaceae bacterium | reverse complement strand
GCCGACATCCACACGAGCCAGGTCGTTGTTCGGCTGTTGTATGCCGACACCTTCCAGACAGGTCACCAGTTCGTTGGCCTCCAAGGTCTCGATGTAGCTGACGGGCACCTGCGTAGTCAGCAGTTCGTCACCCAGCACGTTGGTATAATAGCCGTCGGCCTTGATGGCAGCAGCCACCTGCTCGGGCTGAGATGTATGTACGAAGACAGACAAGCAAGGTGCTGTCTTGCTGGCCACACGATGGGGGGCACTGGCCGTTGTCTGCCGTATCTGCATGTCCAGCGATGCGCTGATTTTCTGCGATTGTGCCATACCCGTCATGGCCACGATGCAGGTACAGACGGTGAGTATAATTTTTCTCATTGTTCCAGATGTTATCTTGATAGTTTCGGTGTTTTAGTAATCAGTTGTTTCTAAGCCGTCGAAAAGACGCTGCAAAGGTAGTTAAAAAATCTGGGATTTATAAGCCCGTCGAGATGAAGAATTTGTTTCAATAGAGAAATGAAGTCATTAATCCATGTTCCTATGATTCAAATGTCTTCTTTCCCGTGCTTTACAAATACATATTGCTGATGGGCCAGTGTGAATTGAAGCCTGTTGTATAATTTCACGACAGGAATATTGTTTGAAGAAATAGCCGTTGTGATCTTGCTTACAGGAAGATGAAGACTATCGGCATAATACGCGGGGCTTGCCGTCATCATTAATCCTAACCCTCTCCCTTGAAAAGGTTTGTATAAACCATTCAATACGTTGTGCAGGTTATGGTTGCAGATTTTTAGCAGCATAAACCCGATCTCTTCTCCTTTGTATCGGATGAGGATGAGTTTCGTGTCTTCACTCAAATAAGTGGCACGAATCCAGTTCTTGTATCTCCTGCAACCAAATTCAAGGCCATATTTCGGGTCGAGCGACACCCTGTCGGTAGAAAACATTCCTGGGGTGATATGGAGGAGGGTGGATTCAAGTGAACGTTGATCAGAGACTTCTTCAAAGATGATGTCTTTGGTCAGATGGGCAATATTCGTGAAATCAAATGATCTCAGTTCTATTTCCAGATGATGTTGGACCTCGATACAAGTAAAGCCTAAGTCCGACAGGATAAAATTGATATCGGGCCTATTCATCGGAACTTTTACCACCACATAACTATGATGGTTGACAATGTCTTGGATGGTGGAAGGATTGATTTGCTCTGATTGATCAACAACTATTTCAGTTGTATTTCCCCCAAGGTTTTCATGTTCCCAAAAACAGTCCGTTATAATCATTTGAAAAGCTACAATCCATCATTCTGCAGCACTAAAGTTGAATATTTTATGTAAACATCTGAGCAACAGGCGGTTGCTCGATATTTAGCCATATCAGAATTTTCTCTTTCCTTGGTGCTGCAAAAATGAGGAAGAGCAAAATCATCAATGACATTGCAAAATTAGGTAAAAAATCCGATATAAGAGGACTGTAGAGATAAAGAATGTCGCAAATTTTTGCTTTTGTCGCAACAAACTGACATAAATATCTTTAAAAAATTTGCAGACGACACAACTGCGGTTTATCTTTGTGGTATCTAATGTGTTTTAAGCATTTTTCAAGAAAAAACTCTATTCTCTGACCAATTATAAAGATATAAGAATATGATGCACATTCAAGAAGAGGCTGCACGCTGCCTCTTGTGTATGGATGCTCCCTGCACGAAAGCGTGTAAGACAGGCGACCCGGCACGTGCCATCCGCGCCATCAGGTTCGACAACCAGAAGAATGCGTGGAGGTGGATCGCCGACTGCAGCGATGCTGACCTGGAACGCGCCGAACAGGCCTGCATCCACTACGACCGACCCATCCGCATCCGGGAAATGCTCTCAGACTCAAAAGCAGTCACCGACTGTGATTTAGTTGCTGACAATGCGAATAATGAAGCCGGAAAGATGCCCGACCTCTCCATCACCTTCTGTGGTATCCCCTGCGAGAATCCTTTCTTTCTCGCTTCCTCGGCAGTATGCACCAACTATGAGATGGTGGCGCGGGCCTTGGAGGCGGGGTGGGCAGGTGTCTTCTACAAGACCATCTGCAAACAGGATATCTATGAGGTGTCGCCACGCTTCGACGCAGTGAAGGAGGGTACGTCGTTTGCTGGCTTCCGCAACATGGAACAGTTGTCGGAGAATCCCTACGAGGTGGACTTTGATATCCTGCGGCGTCTGAAACAGAATTATCCCAGCAAAGTGATCGTGGCCTCTATCATGGGACAGTTTGAAGAGGAGTGGATAGAACTGGCGAAGTTGGCTGAAGCGGCGGGCTGCGACGCGGTGGAACTCAACTTCTCGTGTCCGCAGATGCGGTTGGCGGGCATGGGCAGTGATGTGGGACAAGATGCGGAACTTGTGGCTTTCTACACGATTTTTGTGAAGAAAAATGTGAAAATCCCCGTTATTCCCAAGATGACACCCAACATCACACGGATCAACAAACCGGCCTTGGGCGCCTATTTCGGCGGTGCTGATGCCATCTCGGCCATCAACACCATCAAGAGCGTCACCATGTCGCCCGATGCTGAGGTCAGCGGCAAACAGACCTTGTCTGGCTACAGCGGGAGGGCGGTGAAACCGATTGCACTGCGCTACATCCTTGAGATGACGAAAAACAAGATCATGAGCGATATCCAGTTCAGCGGT
>CADCQC010000404.1 GCA_902803455.1 uncultured Prevotellaceae bacterium | reverse complement strand
CCGGTGACACCGAAGACATCGAGGAGATGGCAGAGGTTAGCGATATCGACATCGCTTTCTTGCCCTGCAACCAACCCTACACGATGACCCCGCAACAGTTGCGTCATGCCGCCGACATGGTGAAGCCCCGTGTGCTCTACCCCTACCATTATGGTGACACGCCCGCCGATGCGATGACCGCCGCCCTGGAAGGTACCGGTATCGATGTAAGAATCAGAGACTTCCAATAAGAGGACAACACTATAAAAGCAAGATGATTCCGCAGCATTGCGGAATCATCTTGCTTTTATATAGATCTTGATTGATTTTATCTAAGGAATGTCACACCAGCCTTGAAGAAGCTGGATTACAATGCCTCATCATCTGGCTTGTGGAGGGTTCTTGCTGAGGGCGGCAGGTGCTTTTTCTTTCTCAGCCATTCTGCCTTCTTGGCCTCATAGCTCTCCCGCTTTTTCTCCAGGAAATTGTCGGCCATGATAGCTAATCAAATTTACTGTAGATGACATCAATGACCAGCGGTGTCTGTCCACCCCTCAAGCGTGTACTCGTCAACGTCATATCATTGGCCACCTGCGTCAGCACGGAATTCGAATTATAGGTGACATAATTGGTGCTGACAGGGATGATCATCACCTTATTCCAATTAGGATGCTTCTCCATCCATTGCGGGTCATTCTTGCAACCCTCTGTCTTTTTCCTATAAAGTGTGGTGAGCAGCTTTCCGATGTTGTTGAAAGCGTATCTGTTGGTGCTTGAGGAGAAGTTAGCCAAATATGAGTTCTTGGAATTGGCCAGTTTGCTGGCCTCGAAGAAAGCATTGACACTATCAGACTCCACCATCAGCAATGACGAGGCAGAAGGCAAGAGGTAATCACTGACCTGACTGTTGTTGATTCTGTAGAGCATCATTTTTGCGGTATTGATAGAGTCGTGCTCATGCCCTTTGAAGACCTCGTCGACAGGCAGCGTGACCTCCGTGAAGATACCAGCCGGTCCCTTGACATACGTGCATGTGTTGTCACTGACCAGTTGATTGATGACCTGCGGGTCATTGGTCACCGTGGTGGTCTGCAGCACTTCTTCTGTACCGGAGAAGAGGGTGTATCTGCTGGAGATACTGTCAGGCTTGAGATAACCTCTATAATAGACATTGAGTTGCGGAACTGCGACATAGGCGATTGCCCCCAGTCCACCATTCATTTTGAAGAAGAATCCTGGAATCACATTCCGTGTGAAGGCTTTGGAATTCTTGAAATACTCCGGATGGGCATAATAAGTTCTCAGGATATAGGTACCAAAATTGTTATAGGTGTTACCGTTTTTATCCGTGTAAGGATCATTCAGTCTCACACAAATATTGTTGATATACTCATTTGTGGAGTTTTTGACCTTTGCCTCCGTTTTGTTGACCATGGAGAAGACATGTGTCTTACAAAGGCCATTTTTGCGGACATACCCCTCGTCAAGGGGACTGAAACTGCTATAATAGTTGGTATTCTCCAACATGGGATGGTCGAGTTCATACAATGTCATTTTCATGGTAGCCAAGGAGTCACCATAAAAATTCCGGTAGAACAATCTCACCAGACAAGAATCGGCGATGATCTGTCCATTCTCATCTCTACTGGCAATACTGTCGATAGGGCCGATGCGGTAGCCTTCCAAACAGTTGAACTGTGTCATATAGTCACCCGTGATGAGAGCCCCCGTCTCAGGGTCCTTGATCCTTCCCAGGTATCCCTGGGTAGTACGCGCGATGACGGAATTGACCGGCACAGACCTAGAGTATGCATTGAAAGTCGCGAAGGAGACACTTAAGTTATCCTCATTGTCAGTAAGCGTTTCTCCGAACTGACTTGTATTCTCGTCACAAGAAGTCAACAACAGGAGAGCCGCAGCCACGACTCCCCAAAAGAATTTTAAATTCATCTTAAGAACCATTATTCTTATTCAGTTTCCAATAATCCGGCATAAAACTGCTGATATGCCTCTGCATAATTCTCCTTTCCGGGATAATTCATCAGCAGGAGTTGTTTGCTCTTCACATATTCCATCAGTGTGGGATTCACATCTTCTCCAGCCTCGATGACCCCATCAGAGTAATCAATGGCCAATTTCTCCAAATCTATGAAACCGAAATCACTGCTGTATTGATCGAGCATAGACATTTTGGCGTCCCTATATTCCAGGCAATGTTTAAATCTGGCACCCAGTTCGCCTTTCAGCTGATTGGCGAAGAGCGATGTCACCACCTTGGCATTAGCGAATGAAGGTTCGTCATGATAGGCCGTTTTCACATAGAACGGAACCACAGCAGCCATCCATCCCTGACAAACGATGATATCAGGCGTCCATCTGAGTTTCTTGACAGTTTCCAAGACACCTCTTGCAAAGAAGATCGCTCTTTCTCCATTGTCTGCATATTCCTCTCCCTCATCATTCTTTTCCATTTTTCTTTTTTGGAAATAATCATCATTATCGATGAAATAGACCTGTATGCGGGAAACAGGAATAGACGCCACCTTGATGATGAGCGGATGGTCGGTATCATCGATGATGAGATTCATTCCTGACAGACGCTGCACCTCATG
>CADCQC010000403.1 GCA_902803455.1 uncultured Prevotellaceae bacterium | reverse complement strand
GGACCCCACAGACCGGGAGGATGGGAGACGGTTGGCAATATGTCTATACAGAAGACAAGATCAGGGGTTTGAAACAGACCCACCAACCCTCTCCTTGGATCAATGACTACGGGCAGTTTGCCATTATGCCCACCACCCGTACCGTCTTTAATGAAGACCAAAGGGCCTCGTGGTTTTCCCACAAGGCAGAGGAAGCCATGCCATATTTTTACAAAGTGTATCTTGCGGATTGGGATATCACGGCAGAACTTGCTCCTACGGAGCGCGCCGCCGCCATGCGGTTCACCTATCCAGAGACCTCAGAGGCCCGTGTGGTCATCGATGCCTTCGATGGCGGTTCCCACGTAGCCATCGATGCGAGTCGGCAGCGAGTGACGGGATATACCACAAAGAATTCTGGTGGTGTTCCCCAAGGGTTTAAGAACTATTTTGTCATCGAGTTCTCCCATCCTATTACCTACGAAGCCTGTTATTCCAGTTCACATGGATTAGTGGAGGACACGCCAGCCGCATGGGATCATCATACGGGTGCCATAGTGGGATTCCCCACGCTGAAACGTGGTGAGCAGGTTGTCCTGAGAGTGGCCTCTTCGTTTATCAGTCCCGAACAGGCCCTCCTCAACTTGCAAGAATTAGGCCAACGTCCGTTCGATGAAGTCAAAGCTGCAGGACGTCAGCGCTGGAATGAAATTTTGGGACGTGTGGAAGTTGAAGACAGACAAACCGACCATCTGCGCACATTTTATTCCTGCCTCTATCGCTCAGTGCTCTTTCCTCGTATGTTCTACGAGATGGGAGCCGATGGCAAGCCCATGCACTATAGTCCTCATACAGGTAAGACCTGCCCAGGCTACTATTTCACCGACACTGGTTTTTGGGACACATTCCGCAGTCTATTCCCTTTGCTCAACTTACTCTATCCCGAGATGAACGAAAAGATGCAGGAAGGTCTTGTGAACTGCTACAAAGAAAGCGGTTTCCTACCCGAATGGGCCAGTCCCGGTCACCGTGGGTGCATGGTAGGCAACAACTCAGCCTCAGTGGTGGCCGATGCTTGGCTGAAGGGCCTTCGCGGATATGACATCGAGACGTTGTGGGAAGCCGTCGTGCACGGTGCCAATGCCGTCCATCCCCGCGTGTCATCGACAGGACGTCTCGGTTTTGAGAAATACAACCATTTGGGTTATGTGCCCTACAATGTCGGCATCAATGAGAGTGTCGCCCGCACACTGGAGTATGCCTATGATGATTGGTGCATCTACCAGTTAGGTAAGCAGTTGGGCAAGAGCGAAACGGAACTGAAACCCTTCCGTGAGCATGCGATGAACTACCGCAACGTGTATGACAAAGAGACACGTCTGATGCGTGGGCGCAACGAAGACGGCACCTTCCAGTCACCTTTCAGTCCGCTGAAATGGGGCGACGCCTTCACTGAGGGCAATGCCTGGCACTATACGTGGTCGGTGTTCCATGACCCAGAGGGACTGATTCAGCTGATGGGAGGAAAAGATATTTTCGTACAGATGCTCGACTCCGTGTTCAATGTGCCGCCGCTCTTCGATGAAAGTTACTATGGCGGTGTCATCCATGAGATTCGCGAGATGCAAATCATGAACATGGGCAACTATGCCCATGGCAACCAACCTATCCAGCACATGATTTATCTTTTCGACTATGCAGGTCAGCCATGGAAGGCTCAGCATTGGGTGCGTGAGGTGATGGACCGCCTCTATTCCTCACAACCCGATGGTTACTGTGGTGATGAGGACAACGGACAGACATCGGCTTGGTATGTCTTCTCAGCCATGGGGTTCTATCCTGTATGTCCCGGAAGCGGGCAGTATGTGTTGGGCACGCCCTATTTCGATAAGATGACCCTGCATCTGCCTCAGCATAAGACACTCACCATCAAAGCACCCGGCATTAGTGCAGACAACCGTTATATCGGCAGCATGACCTTCAACGGCAAGACCTACGACAAGAACTATCTGGAACACGCTGCCCTTCTCCGTGGCGGCACTATCAGCTACCGGATGCAATCGGCCCCCAACCACAAGCGTGGTGTATCCGACTCGTCAGTTCCCTATTCATTCTCAACATCCGAAAAACGATGATCAAAGCACTTCTCACCTTATTTTTTGCCATCGTTCCTTCGGCAGCTGTGTGGTCTCAGACATCAAAGGCAGTGACCGACCTCAACAGGGCAATCGAGATACTTGACGCCACCATGGAGCGCTCGTTCCGTGGTTCGAGTACCAATTATTATATGGCAGACATCTGTGATGTCGCCAGCGATGCCGTGAGTGGTCCCAGTGACGTATGGCCTTATACGGCAGCCATTGAGGCCCACTGCTCTGTATTGGAGGCACTCGAAGCACTTCGTGATGAGGCCCCCGACCTTTACGACCTGCATCATGTGCACTATATACATCAACTCGACATACTCATCGATAATCTCGACTACTACCGCGGTTCCTACACGTTGGTTTCGTATGCCACACGCAAGACATGGAATACGGTGTATGCTGTGCCAAGAGCCAGCCAACGCGGCAAGGGCGATGTGACAGGTGACAACCTGAAGAAGAATGTATATGACGACCAGATGTGGCTTGCACGTGAGCTCATACGTGCCTACCGTCTGACGGGCAACACCTCATACCGCGACATCGCCATCAACCTGACCAACTATGTCATTGACGGATGGGACTGTTGGCGTGACTCCACTGGTGAGGAATACGGAGGCATCACTTGGGGCCCCGGCTATAACTCCAAGCATGCCTGTTCCAATGCCCCCATCATCCAACCCCTGGTGTGGTTGTACGACATCATCAAAGAGGAAGACAGCGATGCCATCTATACCTTCTATTACCGTG
>CADCQC010000402.1 GCA_902803455.1 uncultured Prevotellaceae bacterium | reverse complement strand
TGCCCCTTCTTGCGCACAGTTTTGCAAATGGAAATCAGGGGGAGGATCCGCCACCCGATTCCCCCAAAAAATAAAGGATGAAAATAAAAAAAAGGGAAAAAAATCGTCGGATGTGATTATTTTTCCTAATTTTGCCGTCTGTTAGTATGTGAAAGTATGAGAAAGATACATTTTTTCATCATCCCCATGATGATGCTTTTTATCATAGCCTCCTGCGGAGACGACAAGAAAAGTGCGGAACTGCTCCGCCAGAGCACAGAGATAGCCGTGCAGCGCACCGACTCGTTCAATAAGGTGTATAAAGACTCGCTTGAAAAGGTGCGGTTGCGCGAACAACGCCGTTCCGACAGTCTCCGCCGCGTGGACTCCCTCCGCCGCATCTATGAGCGCAACAACATCACTATCTCTGGTAAGGTGGGTGAAAACCCTGCCACCCTCACCCTGCGCCGTAATAACGACACCGACGGTGTGGGCGGCACGTTCACTTGTGAGGGCAAGTCGATACGCGTCAGCGGCAGTTTCAACGACCGTGTGCGCCTGAGCGGCAAACAACAGATCGACAGCGTGTCATCACTGAAGGTGAGCATCAGTCTTACCCGCGTGGAAGACAAGTTCAGCGGGCAAGTGACCTACGACCGCAACGGCAGCAGCTATACCCGCCAGGCGATTCTGCACAGGTATTAAGCAGCTGTTAAACAGCTATTAAGCAGCTATCTTACCAAGACTTTTTTTGATTCTGATCCTTGGCGGATGACATAGATGCCACGGGGAAGACGCTGCATGTCGCTACCGACATATTGTCCCGACAAGAGATAGATACGGGGTGCTGCTTGATCTGAGATCACGTCTGCCTCACAGATACCCAAGTCGATGTCGGCAAGGGCAATAGTTGTGTAGAGGTCATCCGTCTGGTCAGCCTCAGGTGTGCCTAAATGGGTGATGTCGGAGAGCATGCTCTTGATGGTCTTCTCCCCCTTCTCCAACATATAAATATACAATGTGGAAGCCAGGAAAGCCCTGGTCGTCTCATCCTGATGGTCGAACACCAGTTCGCAGGCTTTCTCACAATCCTTTTCCAGTTGGCTGATGATGATGCTCGACGCATCCTTCAGGTTCTCGTTGCCCTCGAAATGGGTGAAGAGCACTTTTCGGATGGTCTCCCCAAACGCCTTGTTGGCAATGGCAGCCAACGAGTCGGGATCGGATGGGACATCCTCCAGGATACCAGCAAACTCAGGGATATAAGCAAACTGTTCGAGCATCTGATTGAAGGTAGAGATGTAACTACCTGTCAGCGAGGCAATCGAAGCATCGAGCGTGGCATCCACCTTCTGGCGAGCCTTCTCCTGCAACTGACTGATCTGTGATGTGGTATGGAGGTAACGGGTGTCGACCTGCATCACCTTACGGTCATCACTCACATACAACATCCTATACTGACTGGGGTAGCTGACCGTGGAAGAAGAGGTGATCTCTGTGATGAAATCACCAGACTCAGTGCCTTGCAGACGAGAGATACCCGGGATATGCATGTGCCCCGTCAAGACGACCCTTGCACCATGGTCAGCCAGCAAACGGGCGATCTGTTCCCCGTTCTCGGTGGCAGCCGACGGCATGAGCGTCTCCTGACCGTCATAGTGACAGAGCAATTGGTGGTGGACAGCCACGATCACCGCCTTCTTCTCCTCCACAGCCCTATCGAGTCTCTCCAACACCCATTCGAGGGTGGCTGGCGTGATTCGACCATACTCATAGTCATTCCAAGATGAGATGCCACGGCTTTTGATGCGGCAGTCGTCGATACCGATGAAGACGATGCCCTCCAAGGGTTCGCAGGAATAAGTGAGGGAGGTCGGTTCGCGGTCGGCTTGTGGTCCATAGCCGAAATTGCGGTAAATCTGGGCAAACTGCTCTGGCGTGATGGTTTCGACAGGTACGCTCCCCTTGGCAGTGTACACCCTGGCACTGGGATTCTCCATGTCGTGGTTGCCAGGGATGACG
This sequence comes from uncultured Prevotellaceae bacterium, assembly GCA_902803455.1. Lineage (GTDB taxonomy): Bacteria > Bacteroidota > Bacteroidia > Bacteroidales > Bacteroidaceae > Prevotella. Next base: position 9,589 of record CADCQC010000402.1, on the reverse strand, counting down.
AGTGTCGGGATGCCCGCATCAGCCAACTGCTGCAGGTAGCTCACCACCAATTGATGACTGACCCATTCACCATCATTGGTCATATCGCCAGGGATGATGACGAGATCAGGCTTGAGGATCTTGATGGTGTCGATATACGCCTTGAAGATATCGGCACTCTCGGCCAGCAATTTCCGGCTTCCCTCGATCATCAATTGATACGCACTACTCTCCGTGCTCTCGATCAACGACGGATCCATCACATGCGGATCACCAATGACCAAAATCCTCTTGCCACCCTCTTTTTGCGGATATTCTCCTACAGAGAACCACAGGGAAGTGATTTTCTGTCCCTGGCTGTCGGCGAGTACCACCGTATAACCACCTGGCTGCAGCACGGCAGGCACCTCAAAGAGTCCATCGCCATTCTCCACCTTACAGGATTCCTTGATCGGCAACATGGCCAGGTCATGGTAGATCATAATCTGGTCGCCCTTGGCGGCACCGGCATATCGGATAGCCACCTGCTCGCCTGGTTCGAATGTCGTCTTTTCACTTGCTAAAGAGAGTTGCTGCGCGTGAGCAGTGCCTATAGCCACGAACAGGCATAGCGTGCTCATGGCCATTCTCAAAAGATGTCTCATTTTCTTATTTATCATTATCGTATTTTCATTTTATCTACCTTGCACCATCCGCTGCAGGTGACACTGCATCAGATGCCCCTCGCCATCACGCAGGTGCATGCCATTTCCTCGACAGTATCGCCATACATTGCAGTCAGCACACGGTCCGGTTTTCATCCACTCATGGTCGCGGAAGGGCAAGAACCTGTTTTCCCAGACCTCCATGAAATCGTCGTGATAGATATTCCCCTGGCTGTAGTCAGAGCGGATGCTGGTACAAGCAGAGATGCTTCCATCGGCGAGTATGCCCGCCACCGTGATGCCCGCATGACAGAAGAACGCATCAGGTCGCACGTCGAACTCATATTCCCCCACAAAGCCCTCGCATCCGTAATTGACCGATAGTCCCGGAACGTTTTTCTGAGAGTCGCGGATAAAGTCAAGCAACTGTCTGTAGTGCTGATCCGTGAGCATCATCATCGGGTCTTCGGCCGCCCGTCCCATGGGAAAGACATCAATGATCCTCCACATCTCCACGCCATGGTCGATGAGCCACTGCCGCATCTGCGGAAGATGACCGATATTTCTCTCTGTGGCACATGTCACGATGTCCCATACGATGAGCGGTTGCTGCCGGAGCATGCTGATGGCCTGTTCTACCATCCCGAAACTGCGGCTGTCGCCCCTCATCCACGTATGGTCTTCCTCCAGTCCATCGAGGCTGACCGCCATACTGTGGATACCGGCATCCACCAACCGTTGAAAACGCTGTGGTGTGAGGTGCCGCGCGTTGGTGACCATCCCCCAAGGGAACCCCATCTCATAGATTCTTCTCCCACATTCCTCCAGATCAGGTCTCATCAGGGGTTCACCGCCACTGATGGTGATGAAGACCTCATGGGGATTCAAGCGTTGTCGGATGCTCTCCAGCACACGCAGGAAATCCTCCAGCGGCATGTCAGGTGAATCGGCCTTTGTCTTGCAGTCGCTGCCACAATGGCGGCACTTGAGATCACATCTGAGCGTGCATTCCCAAAACAATTGGGTGAGCGGATGCTCCCTGATGACCTCCATCTGCAGGCGGCGCTCCATCTCAAGCGCCATTTTTTTAGCCACAGACAAGCCCTTATATCTCATGACAGCCTCTGGGGTGAGATTACACCGTTATTTCACGGAATCAGGTTTCAGTATTCTGCGTCCCATCATGTTGGGTCCGCCATAGACACATACATTCCTTCTTATCCGTTCCGCATTCTCCAGACTATCGCGCAAGAAGGCCGCTCTGGCAGCTTTCTCTGCTTCAGCCGCCTCACGGGAAAGGCTATCTAAATAAGCCTGCTGCTGGCGCAACCTGGCTTTCTTTCCTATCTTTGTTGTCTTGCAGGAGCCAGCCCCCATGATGGTCAGGAGAGCCGACAATGCCAATAACAACAGTTGATGATATTTCCTCCTCATAACGAATTCATTAAATGAACAATAGATGGACACCTGCCGGAACAGGTGTTTTCCAAGTACAAAATTAAAGAAAAAAAAGATGCTATGGGGCTAAAAACCATTAAAAAAGCGTAAATTTGTGCGCTTCATATGAATTAAGCCAGTCATGTACACCGCCCGACCGTTATACCGCACCACTTTTGCAGCCATCCTGTGGGCCGTAACACTATTGCTGAACGCCGTACCGGCAGTTGCCCAGTCGTCGGTCATCACCGGTAAAGAGCGCCATCCGCTCTTCACCACACTACGCCACAAATTAAGTCTCCCGACACGAAGGAGTCTCGCACAGCGCAGCGATATCCTCACCGTCACCGTCTGGTGCAAAGACAGCCGGCGAGTAGCCCGATGGCTTGAGGGCGAAGGTCACCGCGCCCATATCCTCACGGGCGACCTGCTCACCACACGGGTGCCTCTCCCGCTGTTGACCCGACTTGCCCAGCGCGACGACGTGACCCATATCGACACCGGCGCACGTTCCCACCTGGCCATGGATGAAGCACGCAGGTTGACACATGCCGATGAAGTGCATGCCGGCATCGATCTCGACACCCCGTACACCGGCCGTGGTGTGCTCATCGGCATCATCGATGCCGGCATCGCCTACCGTCATATCTCCTTCCTTGACTCACTGGGAATGCCCCGCGCTCTGGCAGTATGGAACCGCGACGGCAACGAGGCAGGACTTGACAACGCTCCCACCACGGAGATTCCCATTGAGCCCGACACCCTGATGAACACCGACCACGGCACCCACGTAGGCAGTATCTGTGCCGGCAGCCGTATCCCCGAAAACAACTTCCACGGCATCGCCCCCGAGGCCGACCTCCTCTTCATCTCCTCGGAACTCTCCACCCCAGAGATCATGGAGGACATGAAATATATCCGAGACTTTGCCCAGCAACGCGGACAGCCATGGGTGATCAACGGCAGTTTCTGCGACAACGTCGGCCCCCACGACGGCACCGATTACCAGTCAAGGGTTGTCGACACCCTTCTGACGAATGCCATCGGTTGCGCGATTGTGGGAGCAGCCGGCAACAGCGGCAACAAGAACTCCCATGCCTCCCACACTTTCACCCAATCCACAGACACCATCTCGCTGCTACTGAAGCCTAATGGAGGCGAGGTGAAAGTGGATCTCTGGGGAGAGGCGACCGACTCCCTCCGGCATTTCTATTACCGTCCTTTCGTCTACCAAGACAGTCTCCGCGACTACAAGGACAGCACCTACTGGGCCGGCTACTGCTTCGATGAGCTGTCACCCTACAACAGCCGTCAGAACATCTACATGGTCATCCCCGCCGACAGCGTGACACAAGGTTGCCAATATGGTTTTGACATCTGGGGTGATGAGCAGTCGACCATCCACGCATGGGTAGAAGGCAACACCATTGTCTGTCCTGATGAGCATTTCATGAAAGGAGACAATGAGTATGGTGTCGGCGGCATGTTCACCTGCAATCCCAAGGTCATCGCCGTGGGCTCCTACGTCAGCAAAAAACAGTTCACCAACATTAACGGCCGCACCATGAACATCAGCAACGGTGTGCTCGGCGCCCCTTGCCTCTTCACCTGCAAAGGTCCGTCACTCAACGGCGAGAAACCAGATGTCGTCGCTCCCGGCTCGGTGATTGCCGCCGCCTTCTCCGACCATTACCGTACGTTCAACCCCAAAGACAACACCATTATCGAAGCTGTGGAGCGTGATGGCCAGCGCTATTATTATGGTGTGAAACAAGGAACGTCCATGTCGACCCCCATCGTGACAGGCATCGTCGCCCTGATGCTGGAAGCCAACCCCCATTTGCCCGCCTCCGCCATCCATGAGATCATCTGTCAGACAGCCCAGCACGATGAGCAGACAGGTGAAGGATGGGACGCACGGTGTGGCCACGGCAAAGTGGACGCCTATCGCTGTATCCAGGCCGCCCTTCAGCGTGCCGACACCGATGGCATCCCCCGGGTGACCGACGCGGCACCAGCCATCAGCATCCGGCGAGAAGGCGCCACGGTGCATCTGCTCTTCGGTCATCCGGTGAGTCAGGCACGGCTGACGGTCAGCGACCTCCAAGGGCGCCTGTGGCGACACACCATCATGAGCCATCTCAGCCGTGGTGAGGAGCAGACAGTGGACATCGAAGCCCTCCCGCGAGGGACCTACCTGCTCTGTCTCCAGACCCCCAACGGGAATGTCACACGGAAAATCATCCGCTGACAGCCACCCCATCCCAGGTGCAAAGCTTGCGTAAAGAAAAGTAAAATATTATTTAAAACAAAGTCATCAACGTTAACACATCTTCGTTTAGTGTTAAAAGACAACAAATAATTAGCGAGAATGATTAATTCCGTTTTTTTGAGCCTAAATTTGCATCATAATTATAAAACCAGCATCATAAAAACAGATAAATCAACATATCAATTATTACAATGACAACCAACAGAATGATTCAGACAGCAGCCTGTGCCATGACACTGGCACTGTCGGCCGGTGCCTTCAGCACCCTCAATGCCGCTACTCCCGTAGGAGCCGGTCAGGTGGACCTCACTTATGCTGCAGAGAAAGCCCTGCCAGCAGTTGTCCATATCAAGTATGTGCAAAATTCAAAAGTCACTACCGTAGAGGTGGAAGATCCTTTTGGCGGTTTTTTCAGCGACCCCTTCGGATTTTTCGGCAATCCTAACAGTGGTGAGAAACAGCGCCGTCAGGTGCAGACACCCAAGCGCGAAGCCAGCGGGTCGGGTGTGATCATCTCCTCCGACGGTTATATCGTGACCAACAACCATGTGGTGGATGGTGCCGATGAGCTGACCGTGACGCTGAACGATAACCGTGAGTTCTCCGCCCGCATCGTGGGTACCGACAAGAACTCCGACCTGGCACTGATCAAGGTAGACGCCAAAGGTCTCCCCAGCCTTCCCATCGGCGACTCCGACAAATTGAAAGTTGGTGAATGGGTGATTGCCGTGGGCAACCCGTTCAACCTCAACTCCACCGTGACCGCCGGTATCGTGAGCGCCAAAGCACGTTCCCTTTACGCCAATGGCGTGGAGTCATTCATCCAAACAGATGCCGCCATCAACCAAGGCAACTCTGGTGGTGCCCTCGTCAACACCCAAGGAGAGCTGGTGGGTATCAATGCCATGCTCTACTCACAGACCGGCAGCTACAGCGGTTATGGCTTCGCCATCCCTACTACTATAATGAATAAGGTAGTAAGTGATCTCAAACAATTCGGTACCGTCCAACGTGCCGTGCTCTCCATCGCAGGCATGGACCTTCACAACTACATTGACCAGCAGAAGTCAAAAGGTAACGAAGTAGACTTCGGCATCAACGATGGTGTATATATCAGTAAGGTGGAAGACGGTGGCGCCGGTGCAGACGCAGGTCTGGAGGAAGGCGACGTGATCACCTCTGTCGACGGCAGGAAAGTGACCAAGATGGCCGAACTGCAAGAAATCTTGGCCAACAAGCGTCCTGGTGACAAGGTGAAATTAGGTTTCCTCCACAAGAAAGCGCACAAGGAAAAGACCGTGACCCTGAAGAACAGCCAAGGCAACACTGAATTGATGAAGACAGCCGACCTCGACATCCTCGGTGCCAACTTCAAAGCAGTGAGCGATGAGCAGAAGAAACAGTTGGGCATCAGTTATGGTCTTGAGATCACCAAGGTGAACAAGGGTAAACTGGCAGACGAAGGTCTCACCAAGGGCTTCATCATCCAAAAGGTGAACGACGAGCCCATCAAGACCATCGACGATCTGCAGAAAGCCGTGAAAGATGCCTCTACCAGCAAGGAAGCCGTGCTCTTCATCCAAGGAATCTATCCCACTGGCAAAAAGAAATATTTTGCCGTGCCGCTGAAAGACTAATATGCAGCATCCGTAGCTACTAAGGTATCACAAAAACAGACAAATGCGCAAATATTTACGCATTTGTTTGTTTTTTTTTCGGAAATATAGTACTTTTGCATTCACTTAGATTAATGCTACATGAGACAACTGAAAATCACGCAATCGATTACGAATCGGGAGAGCGCATCTCTCGACAAGTATCTTCAAGAAATAGGGCGCGAGGAACTGATCTCCGTTGAGGAAGAGGTGGAACTCGCACAGCGCATCCGCAAGGGTGACCACAAAGCCTTAGAGAAGTTGACACGCGCCAATCTGCGTTTCGTTGTCTCCGTGGCGAAGCAATACCAGAACCACGGGCTCAGTCTGCCCGATCTGATCAATGAGGGTAACCTTGGCCTCATCAAGGCAGCGGAAAAGTTTGACGAGACCCGCGGTTTCAAGTTCATCTCCTACGCCGTGTGGTGGATCCGCCAGAGTATCCTTCAGGCCATCGCCGAGCAGAGCCGCATCGTTCGCCTCCCCCTCAACCAAGTGGGGTCGGTGAACAAGATCAACAAGATGCTCAACCAATTTGAGCAGGAGCATGAGCGCCGTCCGAGCATCGACGAGATCGCAGCCTCGGTGGATTTGCCGCATGACAAGATAGAAGATGCGCTGAAGGTGAACACCCGCCACGTCTCCGTGGACGCCCCTTTCGTGGAAGGCGACGAGAACAGTCTTCTCGACATCCTGCCGAATAACGACGCGCCGATGGCAGACAACGAATTGGTGATGGAATCGCTTCGCAACGAGATCAACCGTGCACTTCTCACCCTGAGTGAGCGTGAACGTCATATCATAGAAGCATTTTTCGGTATCAACCAGCCCGAGATGACGCTGGAAGAGATAGGAGAGAAATTTGGACTGACCCGTGAGCGGGTACGACAGATCAAGGAGAAAGCAATCCGCCGCCTCCGTCACAACACCAAAAACAAGCTTCTGAAATCCTATCTTGGGCAATAGATTGACTTCAAAAAAGAGGTAAAGGATTTATTATCCATGAGACAAACAAAGATTGTGATTTTCACGCTGATGCTGTGGTTTCTTTGCATACCAGCATCGGCTAAGTTGCGTTGTACCCCCATCTACATCTTCGGTACCGCGGCTTCCTTCAACGATTCCATCGTTTTTGTCACTGAAATCCAGGTGATCGACAGTGCCTGGATAGACGACAAGACCCAGTTTTTGGTACAGCGTGAGGAATACTCCAACCAATTGCGCAGTTACATGAACTCGCTTGGCTACTCAGACCGCACCTGCCTGGTGTCTTATTCCACCAAACAGAAGAAGATTCTCAAGAAATACGCAAAAATACTGAAACAGTTTAAAGGGACTTCCAAGAAGCCCAAAAGCTTTGACTTTCGCGATATTGACGAAGATGAATTTCATTTCACTCCTGCAGTGGTATTCATCAATGATGAAGTAGAGACATCGAAGAAACCCGCCAAGCCACTGAAAGCGTCAAAAGAGAAGAAAAAGAAGAAAGAGGAAAAAATGCGCGACCGCCTGGACAATAAGCGCCGCAGCAACAAGGGCCAAGAAGATGACGGTCTTCCCCCCGCCATGCCTCCCCGCCGCTAATCAAGACAAACAATTATTAATAGATAAAATGAGCACAATAGAAACAGAAGTCATATACCTGTGTATCGCCGAGCACTACATCAAGGTGACCTTTATCGATACGAAGTACAATAATATCAGCTTGATCCGCTCAAGTTTACCTTTTTCGACGAAGCCAGTACCCGATGAAGACCTGCTCTACACCCTGACCGTCGACGACACGTTAAAACCCATTCCCAAACGCCGTCTGGAGCGAATCCGTGATTTTGAGTCTGGCAACGGCCAAGTGATTGTTGATGAGATCGATGAAGGCGGTTACCAGTTTATCTATAAAGACACACTGGGTAAAGACTGCGCGATGTTTCAGACCAACAAGGATTTCAACGAGACCAAGGTAGCCCTCAACGGTACATTCGACATGCGCTCATTTGGCATTCATAATGCGATGATGATGAGTTTCGCTTTGGCAGGCAGTTTCAAGCAGACGATAATGATCCACTCCTCCCTGGTGCGCTACAATGGCTACGGCTATGCCTTCCATGCCCCCAGTGGCACAGGCAAGTCGACACAGGTGAGCATGTGGCTCCGTCATATTCCTGGCTGCGATCTGATGAACGACGACAACCCCATCATCCGCATCATAGACGGCAAGCCCTATATCTATGGTTCCCCATGGAGCGGCAAGACTCCCTGCTACCGCAACATCAAAGCACCTCTCGGTGCACTGACCCGTATCGACCAAGCCGACCACAACTGGGTGGAGAAACTCAAACCGGTGGAAGCCTTCACCTCGATACTGCCCTCCTGTTCCGGTCTGAAGTGGGATGTGCGTGAATACCGCAACCTGTGCGATATCGTCACCATCATCGCCTCTACGACAAACGCTTTCATCCTTCACTGTCTGCCCAACAAGGAGGCAGCAGAGGTATGTTGTGCTGCCATAGCCGTAAAAGACCCCGATAACGCTCAACAACAAGCTTAAAAAGAAAGATGGTTTTATCTGTACTGACCAGTGTTCACCACGCCTTTTTCAACTGGCTTCACCGTCATGACGGCGGTACGCGGAAAGTGGCCAATGCACCTGGTCCATCAAGCAAACGGTTTGAGAACAAATATTTCTTCCCTGTAGTGATCGATGCCATCAACCAAGGACATACAGCCACGATCAACCTGCGTGGCAGAAGTATGCGTCCTTTTCTGGAAGATGAGCGCGACAGGGCCTTGCTGACCAAGCCTACCGGTCTGAAGGTTGGCGATCCCGTGCTGGCAGAGATAGAGCCGGGCCATTATGTGCTCCACCGCATCATCAAGATCAAGGATGGCAATGTGACACTGATGGGAGACGGCAACCTGAGTTGCGAATATTGCACGACAGATGATTTCCGCGCCAGCGTGATTGGTTTCTACCGTAAAGGCAGCGACAAACTTGACCGCACCGACGGAATGAAATGGAAAATCTATTCCTGGTTCTGGATGCGTCTGCGCCCTATCCGCCGTTATCTGCTTGCAGCCTACCGCTATATCTGGCTCAACATCTTCAGGCTCGACCGTTGACCCCTCCCCATGTAAAATCTCAAAAAACTAATATTGATATTTATTATGAAAGCAAAAAAAGGATTCAACCTGCGTGAAATTTGCGGCGAGCAAATCATTGTCGCAGAAGGAAAAGAGAACATTGACTTTACCAACATCATCAGTATGAACGAGTCATCGGCATTCCTCTGGAATAGCGTCCAGGACAAGGAATCATTCACAGCCGACGACCTGGCCGACCTGCTGGTGGAAAACTATGAGATGGAAGACCACACCCCACTCGATCGCAACCGTGCTTTGGAAGATGCCAGAGCCATGCTTGAGAAATGGATCGAGGCCGGTATCGTGGAGCTATAAGGCTTTTGGTCACATCTAGGAGATGCTACGAGGATGCGCTGTCTGCGCATCCTCGCTTTTTTTAAGGGGCATCAAGGGGGGAGGAGGATTTTGGCCAATATTGGCCAAAAAATAAAAAGAAAAAAAGGGAGGAGCGAGAAAAAGGAGGA
>CADCQC010000401.1 GCA_902803455.1 uncultured Prevotellaceae bacterium | reverse complement strand
CTGCTCTCACCAGACATGCTGGATTCGTCAAGGTCATCCAACCGCTCGAAACCTTTCGCACTGAGTTCGTCACCTGTCATGTGCTGGAAGTCCACCACTTTGTCGATGGCAAACTCTTTGTCGTTGACAATGCTCACCGTAGTAGAGGTGAAGCCCGGAGCGATAGTGGTAACAGTCAAGGTACCCTTAGACTCCACGCTCACTTTCTCACCAGAGAACTTGTCGCTGCCTTGAGCCTCAATCTCGCCGTTCTCGTTCACAAACTTGTATTCCAAGAACAGGGTGGGCTGTGTGGGCACATCGGTGTTCTCCACTTTCAGTGTGTAGGTCTTGGCATAGCCCGACTCCACGGAAGTGATGATGGCCTCGGCACCTGGCAAAGCGATGTTGACACACTCGATTTCGGTGTAGACAATCTCAGATGTAGCACTGCCGGATACGGTCCATGCCTGCAAGACACCAGATGTCGTGGTGACATATTTGTAGGATCCGTCGCAATCCATGTAGTCGATGGTCTGCTCAGCACCGTCGGTGCCTTTCAGGTGAAGTTGCTCCTCTGAACTGAAAGTGATGGTATAGGTGCGCTCCACACCATTCACACCGGTCAGAGCGACGGTGGGAGGATTGGCGATGTCATAGTCGGATGATACAGACACAGAGATGTTGTCCATCTGAACGACACTGTTGCGGCGGGCATTATACTGGTTGATACCGGTAGCCAGCATGCTCTGATCCTCGGGCACATAACGGGTACCAGAAGCGTAGGTGACTTGTCCCATGACGTCGGTCACCAAGTAGGTCACATTGCGGTTGAGGATGTCCACATCGAGGGAGATCTTCATCCACTCACCGATGTTCACCACGAAGGTTTCTGCCGTGTTGTCATTGACGTAGAAGTTACGGTCGGCATCTACCTCAGTGATGGTGAACAGCCAGTTGAGTTGAGTGAGGTCATTGCTGTTGGCTGTCTTACCGTTGCTGGTAGGCTCGGTATCCGTGTTGAGCACGCGGAATTGAGTGCCATATTGGTTGTCGCTACCTTTCTTGTAGCACCACTCCAGCTCCATGTGATAGACACCTTCTGGCACCTGGTCTTCGTACACACCCGATCCCCACATCCAGTAGCAGCTACGGCCGTTCTGGGTGCCCAGGTCATACTGGAAATAGTTGCCGTACTCATCACCAGAAATCGACATACCGCCAGGATAGTTGGGAGATTTCCAACCCATCAGTGCGGGGTCGTTGCCTGACTCAAAGTCCTGCTTCACAAGATACCTTGTGCCTGCAGTTGCTGTGGTGGTCAGCAAAAATGCGCTCAACACAGCAAACATCAAGTAAATTTTTCTCATAGTTTTAAACGTTTAAAAGTGAATAAAAGTTGGATAACTCATTAATATTTCCTTTTCTGAATGGCAGATGCGCTGTCGGGAGGCGTTGACTCACCATTCCGGTGGCAGCGCATCTGTCTGTTAGCGTGACTTACCAGCCTGGGTTCTGTACCAGGTTGCCGGCTTTCTGGATCTCACTTTGTGGAATGGGGAAGAAATACATCTTGTCGTTCCACTGGCGGGTCTCCAGCACGCCTGGCTGGTAATTGAAGTCCTCACCGTTCTTGGTGATCGTCATCTTGCGGATGGTGGTAAAGTATTCAGGGGCTTCCTTCCACCGGCGCACATCGAAGAAACGGTGACCCTCAAAAGCCAGTTCCACGAAACGCTCGTTCTCGTAGCGCTTCTTGAATTCCTGAGCACTCAGACCGGTGGCGATGTCGGGCTGACCGGCACGGGCGCGCACCACGTTGATGGCTTGTGCGGCCGACATGGGCAGGTCGTCGCGGGTGTCATAACCGCTGCCGGTATAATTGAGCATGGCCTCTGCCAGATTGAGGTACATCTCTGCCAGGCGGAAGATTACCCAGTTGTGGTAGAAAGAGTTGGCGCCAGTGGCACCGATCACCGTACTGGGATTGCAGTATTTCTTCAGGTAATAGCCCGTGGTGCTGGCATAGGCGATGGGAGCACCGTTGGCACCGTTCTGATAGATCTCCAGCGGATTGGGGTTGGCGTTGGGCCATTGCTCGCCATTCACGGCCACGATCCATGACAGGCGCTTGTCGCGGTTGGCATAGGGGTTCTGGGGGTCATAGCCACTGTCGGGGTCGGTGATCGCCTTGCCGTTGCTCATCTCGAAAGCATCGACCAGGTTCTGTGTCGGACAGTTGCCGCCTCCGGCATTCTCCAGACCAATCGGGAAATTGTATTTCTCAAAGTTATTGTTGGTGGAGGTGCTGTTCTGTCGACGGGCAAAGATGATCTCCTTGGTATCCTTGTAGTTGTCGGACTGGAACAGCGACATATAGTCGGCCACCAGACCCATGTTGCGGCTCTTGCAGGCGCTGATGCACTCCTGGCAGCGGAGGGCTGCCTGATGCCACAACTCCTTGTCACCGGAGGGATTGAAGAGCGGACTGGCATGATAAAGGGCAGCGCGGGCGCGGAGGGCCAGCACGGCAAGGTTGTTGGCACGGCCACTCTCTGCCATGCTCATGGCCATGTTGCCCAGGTTGTTGTAGTCTTCGATGATGCTGTCCTTAATGGCGGCACACTCTTTGTCGATGAATTCGAAAATCTCATCAGCGGGGGTGCGCTCCAGCCCATTGGCTTCGGCGGCACTCATGTTGTTGATCTTCAATGGCACATCACCATACTGGCGCACCAGCAGGAAATAGAAGTAGGCACGGGCCCAGCGGATTTCCCATTGGTAGTTGTTGTATTGATACATCTCCTTCTGGTAGTCCACGTCGAGACGGTAGTCGGGGAAGGTGAGACCCAGAAACTCGTCGAGGTAAAGGTTGCAGTAACTGATGCCATTGTAGCATGAGCTCCAGATAGAACCTTTGGCGTTGGTGGGACTCCATGCGCCGTTGTAGAAATCTTCAATTTGATTGCCGGGGTGAGAGTAGGCCGACTCGTCGGTGGCGCTGCTGAGCATGGCGCCTGAGTAGTTGCCGAAGTCGGAGTCAAGGTTCTGATAGACGGTTGTAGTGATACCGCCGACACGGCTGAACATCTCTTTGATATAGTCGGCACCATCAACTTTATACTCATGGTAGTCCATCTTGTCAGAGCAGGATGCCAGCGACACGGCCGTCAGGCCACAGATGATATATTGATGCAGTTTCATATACGTTGGTTTGCTTTGGTTGAATGGAGGTTAGAAAGTCACTGACAGTCCGACGACGACACTCTTGGTCAAGGGATTGGTGGCTCCGTAGGATGCTGCGTCTACCTTGTCGAGGTCATCGATCGTAAACAGGTCGACACCACGGACGTAGAGTCGTGCGGAATGGATAAACTTCGTCGCTGCAAGCAGTTGCTGCGGGAAGTTAAAGTATAACTCCACATGGCGCAGTTTCATGTAGGAACGGTTGCGCAGCCAGAAGGTGCTCGTCTGGTAGTTGTTGGCATTGCTGCTGCTGCTCAGACGGGGGAACAGCGCGTTGGGATCATTGTTTGACAATGACCAGCGGTTGTCATAGACATATTGTGAGAGGGAGGTGTTGTTGATCAGACCCCAATACATACCTGTGGTATTAAGAACGGCAGAATAGCGGCCTACACCCTGGAACATGAGGTCGATGCCCACATATTTATATTCACCACCCAGATGGAAGTTGTAGAACAACTCAGGGCAGGCGGTGGAGTAACCGATGCGGCACACGTCGTTGGCGTCGATCACTTTGTCACCGTTCACGTCACGGTATTTGATGTCACCAGGACGCACCGTGGAGAATGTCTGCGTGGGACTGTTGGCGATCTCCTCATTGCTGGTGAAGAGGCCTTCTGCGATGAGGCCGTAGGTGCTGCTCAGCGGATTGCCGGTCTGTACGAGGTTGTCGTAGACACGGGGCTCCTCTGCCATGTTCTTGATGCTGTTCTTGTAAAGCATCAGGTTGGCACCGGCGTTGAGGGTAAGGTCTCCAAGACGTTTCGTGTAGTCAAGAGAAAGTTCAAAACCGTGCTGGTTGACGACACCCTCATTGGCAAAAGGAGCGTCAAAACCGATCAGGGATGAGTAGTAACCGTTGCCCGATACCCAGATGTCCTTGCGCTTCTGGAAGAAATAGTCCATTTCTACGTTGAGACCTCCAAACAGGGTGGCGTCGATACCGATATTGAACTTATGGGCTTTCTCGTGGGTGGGGTTCACGGCTGCCATCTGGCCCAGAGAGACAGGACCGTAACTGGCTGCATCGTAGCCGCTACCGAAAGCGTAGCCACCACCAGCTTGGGAATAGGACTGGGTGTAATAGGTCCACACATTGTCGCCAGGCAGATAGTCGGCATTGATGATGCCGTAACTGGTGCGCAGCTTGAGGAAGTTGATCAGGTCGATATCCTTGAGGAAATCCTCTTCAGAGAGAACCCATCCTGCGGAGATGGTGGGTGAGAACGACCATTTGGTATCAGGAGCCAGACGGCTGCTGCCGGAATAGACCAATGCCAGGTCGACGAGGTAACGGTTCTTGTGAGCGTAATGTCCCCAGAGGGAGATGTTCTGGCGATAGATGCTCTGGTTGACGCCTGTCGAGTTGCTGTAGTCATAGTCGTATTTCAACTGGCTGTAGAGATAATCGTCATCGG
>CADCQC010000400.1 GCA_902803455.1 uncultured Prevotellaceae bacterium | reverse complement strand
TTTGAATATCCACATCATCCCAAGCTCTATCTCATGCTCAACGACCTACGATTGAGAAAAAGCAGAAAAGAAAGACAGTATTTGCAGGCAGAAGACTATTAAATACTGTTAAATATTATTTAAAGGAAGGTCAACAAGCCAAATATTTGGTTGAAAAGTAGTAATTTTGCAGCCGATTTAGTCCGTGGAGGCTCAAAAAAGCGGCTGCACGTTGCGGTCCGCCTTGCGGAAAAACCTGTTATACAATAAATAATGTACGCAATTGTAGAAATCATGGGTCAACAGTTCAAGGCTGAGGAAGGCAAGAAATTGTATGTCCACCACATCAAAGATGTGGAAGAAGGCCAGTCTGTTGAATTTGAGAAAGTGCTCCTGATCGGTAATGACGGAGCCGTGACAGTAGGTACTCCCACTGTAGAGGGAGCCAAGGTAGTGTGTGAGGTAGTGAAGCCTCTGGTCAAGGGTGACAAGGTGATCGTCTTCAAGATGAAGCGCCGCAAGGACTCCCGCAAAAAGAATGGCCATCGTGCTCAATTCACACAAGTAGCAATTAAATCAATCATCTGCTAATCAAGGAGGACAAAGAAATGGCACATAAAAAAGGTGTAGGTAGTTCCAAGAACGGCCGTGAGTCAGCAGCCCAGCGTCTGGGCGTGAAGATCTGGGGCGGCCAGAAAGTGATTGCAGGCAACATTATTGTTCGCCAGCGTGGCACCAAGCACAACCCTGGTGCTAATGTAGGTATTGGTAAGGACGACACATTGTATGCTTTGGTCGACGGCGTGGTGAATTTCCACAAGACCTCACATGACAAGAGTGTGGTGTCCGTAATCCCCAATGCTGAAGCATAACATCAAAAAAAACTTATTCCAAACAAACAACCCAAATCCCGCCCTCAAGGCGGGATTTCTATTTATCGTTACAATTTGCGTATTAAAGTATAAACGGATAATAAATGAATAAAACCATCATCATTTGCCTAAAGCGCTCAGAATCTGCAACCACATAGCAAAAAAATGATGTCATCTGAAACTTTAGAATAACAAATAAAGCAGGTGAATCTTTTGCTGTTTAATGATTTTGCCGTAACTTTGCAACTTGTATCACGAAAAGCGGTCAAATAAGAGACGCCAAGTGATTGATAAAGAAAAGGATCAAAAAACTATACCATTCTATGCTTACACTAAAACTTATCGGTGAAGAAACCGAACGCGTGATCAAAGGATTAGAGAAGAAACATTTCAAGGGTGCCCGGGAAGCTGTTGAGAAAGCCCTTTCCATCGACCGTCGGCGTCGCGAGGCCCAGCGTGAGCTTGACGCCACCAAACAGCAAGCAAAGCAGATGGCCGCACAAATCGGCCAACTGATGAAGCAAGGCAAACGTGAAGAAGCCGAAGCCGCCAAGCGCGAGGTAGGTGCACTGAAGATGCGTGACAAAGAGCTCCAAGACATCATGGATGCCGCTGAGCGAGAGTTGAACGCATTTCTCTGTACGATTCCCAACATTCCCCATGAGTCAGTACCCGAAGGCGCTGATGCCAGCAGCAATGTGGTGGTAAAAGAAGGAGGAGTGAAACCCCAATTACCCTCGGATGCACTTTGTCACTGGGATTTGTGCAAGAAATTCAACTTGATTGATTTTGACCTTGGCGTGAAGATAACCGGTAGTGGTTTTCCTGTTTACATCGGCAAGATGGCCCGTTTCCAACGCGCATTAGAAGCCTTTTTCCTGGAAGAAGCCCGGAAGAGCGGTTATCTGGAAGTTCAGCCCCCTTATGTGGTCAATGAAGCCTCTGGATATGGAACCGGCCAATTGCCCGATAAAGAAGGGCAGATGTATCACTGCACCCAAGACAATCTCTATCTCATCCCCACCGCCGAAGTACCGGTAACCAACATCTTCCGGGATGTCATTCTGGAAGAAAGCCAGCTTCCTATCAAGCGCTGTGCCTATTCGGGATGTTTCCGTCGTGAGGCAGGCAGTTATGGCAAGGACGTCCGTGGTCTGAACCGCCTTCACCAGTTTGATAAAGTGGAGATTGTCCGCATCGACACCCCCCAGCATTCCTACGAGAGTCTTAACGAGATGCTTGCCCATGTGGAAGGTTTGATGCAGAAATTGGAGCAGCCCTATCACATACTCCGTCTCTGTGGCGGTGACATGAGTTTCACCTCTTCACTCTGCTATGACTTCGAGATCTGGAGCGCAGCCCAGCAACGCTGGCTTGAAGTGTCCTCCGTATCCAATTTTGAGAGTTATCAAGCCAACCGTCTGAAATGCCGTTACCGCCATGCAGATGACAAGAAGATCGAGCTCTGTCATACCCTTAACGGTTCAGCCCTTGCCCTCCCCCGCATCGTAGCAGCCATTCTTGAAAACAATCAGACTCCAGAAGGAATCCGTGTACCTCGTGTTCTGGTTCCATATTGTGGTTTCGAGATGCTCGACGACAAGAATTTCGATTAAGATCAAAATTACACAAACGCCTATATCATGAACAAGATCATCAAAAAAGAGCAATTCTCAGAGAAAGTATTTCTTTTTGAGATAGAAGCCCCCCTGATTGCCAAGAGCCGCAAAGCCGGCAACTTCGTCATTGTCCGCGTAGGTAAGAAAGGAGAGCGCATGCCTCTGACCATCGCCGATGCCGACATCGAGCGTGGCACCATTACCCTTGTGGTTCAGAAAGTAGGACTATCGTCCATCAAGCTCTGCAACCTGAATGAAGGAGACGAAGTGACAGACGTGGTTGGTCCCTTGGGCAATCCCACCCATATCGAGAATTTCGGCACGGTCATCTGTGCCGGCGGTGGTGTGGGTGTAGCTCCCATGCTTCCCATCATCCGCGCCCTTAAAGCCGCAGGCAACCGTGTGTTGAGCGTGCTAGCCGGCCGTAGCAAAGACCTTATCATCCTGGAGGATGCCGTCAGAGCCAGCAGCGACGAGACCATCATCATGACCGATGACGGCAGTTATGGCGAGAAAGGTGTGGTGACCATCGGAATAGAGAAATTCATCAACCAGGAACATATCGACAAAGTATTTGCCATCGGTCCTCCTATCATGATGAAGTTCTGCTGTCTGCTTACTCAAAAATACAACATCCCCACCGACGTGTCGTTGAACACTATCATGGTCGACGGAACCGGCATGTGTGGTGCTTGCCGTCTGACCATCGGCGGTAAGACTAAATTTGTCTGCATCGACGGTCCTGAGTTTGACGGCAGTCTTGTCGACTGGGATGAGATGTTTAAACGTATGGGCACCTTCAAGCGCGCCGAACAAGAAGAGCTCGAGCACTTTGAGGAACATTTAGGAACGCTGGACGACGCCCCGGTGGTGGAATCGACCGACATTGTGATGGATGACGATCCCACCAATGACACGATAGAGATTCTCACCAACCGTGATGCAGAGTGGCGCAAGACCCTCCGCTCCTCGATGAAAGCAAAAGAGCGCACCTCTATTCCCCGTGTAGTGATGCCCGAACTTGACCCAGTCTACCGAGCCACCACCCGTCTGGAGGAAGTGAACCAAGGTCTGACGAAAGAGATGGCCCTCACAGAGGCTAAGCGTTGTCTTGACTGTGCGAAGCCCACATGTGTGGAAGGCTGTCCTGTCGGTGTGAACATCCCCTCCTTCATCAAGAACATCGAGCGCGGCCAATTCCTCGCCGCCGCCAAAGTGCTGAAGAACACCTCAGCCCTGCCTGCTGTGTGCGGACGAGTCTGTCCTCAAGAGAAGCAATGCGAAGCCCGATGCATCCATCTGAAGATGAATGAGCCAGCCGTGGCTATCGGCTACCTGGAGCGTTTCGCCGCCGACTTTGAGCGTGAGAGCGGCAATATGAGCATTCCTGAAATCGCCCCCTCCAACGGCATCAAGATCGCCGTGGTCGGTTCAGGACCTGCTGGTTTGAGTTTTGCAGGCGACATGGTGAAATTAGGTTATGATGTCTATGTGTTTGAGGCCCTTCATGAGATTGGTGGTGTTTTGAAATATGGCATTCCCGAATTCCGTCTGCCCAACCGCATCGTCGACGTAGAGATAGACAATCTCCGCAAAATGGGTGTCCATTTCCAGACCGACTGTATCGTAGGCAAGACCATCAGTATCCAACAATTGGAAGACAATGGTTTCAAAGGTATCTTCGTAGGTTCCGGAGCCGGTCTTCCCAACTTTATGGATATCCCAGGTGAGAATCTGATCAACATCATGTCATCCAATGAATACCTGACCCGCGTCAATCTGATGGATGCCGCCAATCCGACAACCGACACCCCACTCAACCCCGCCAAGAATGTGATGGTGGTAGGTGGTGGCAACACAGCGATGGACTCTGTGCGCACAGCCAAGCGTTTAGGTGCCAAGGTCACCCTTGTCTATCGCCGCAGTGAAGCAGAGATGCCCGCCCGTCTGGAAGAGGTGAAACACGCCAAGGAAGAAGGTATCGATTTCCTGACCCTCCACAACCCCATCGAATACATCGGGGACGAGGCAGGCGCCGTGAAGCAAGCCGTCCTTGAAGTGATGCGCCTTGGAGAGCCAGATGCCAGTGGCCGCCGCCGCCCGGAACCCACAGGAGAGACGAAAATCATAGATGTGGATCAGGTGATAGTAGCCATCGGTGTTTCTCCCAACCCATTGGTGCCCAAGAGTGTAGAAGGTTTGGAACTTGGCAGGAAGAACACCATTGTCGTGGACGAGCACATGCAATCATCCCGTCATGGTCTGTTTGCTGGCGGTGATATCGTCAGAGGCGGTGCCACAGTGATTCTTGCCATGGGTGATGGCCGTTCTGCAGCCGCGAACATGCACGCCCAACTAACATCAGCGCAATGAACGGACTATATACCATCATTCTGCTCATCACCAGCAATGTCTTCATGACACTTGCTTGGTATGGACATCTTCGTTTGCAGCAATCAGGGGTCAGCCGCAACTGGCCCTTGTTTGCTGTCATAGCATTCTCCTGGGGAATTGCTTTTTTTGAATACTGTTGTCAGGTGCCCGCCAACCGTATGGGTTTCAACGGCAACGGCGGTCCTTTTAATCTGGTCCAGCTGAAGGTTCTTCAGGAATGTATCAGTCTTGGTGTCTTTGCCGCGATAGCCAACATCATGTTTCAAGGCCAGAGTCTGCATTGGAAGCATCTGCTGGCATTTGTGCTGATCATCTGTGCCGTATATCTCGTCTTTATGAAGTGACAGTATGCCCCGCCTCACCCCATCACAGCAGTTGGAGAAACGGCTGAAGGACCGTCTGGTAAAAGCCATGGCCACCTATCAGCTGATATCAGACGACGACCGTATCATGGTGGGGATCTCAGGCGGCCAGGACTCCCTCTGCCTACTTGAGCTACTCGCACAACGTCAGCGAATAGCACATCCACGATTCAAGATAGCTGCGCTCCATGTGAGGATGGACAACATCGAATATGAGAGCGACACCAGTTATCTTGAATCGTTTTGTCA
>CADCQC010000399.1 GCA_902803455.1 uncultured Prevotellaceae bacterium | reverse complement strand
TATATGGGGTGAAGGCTATGGCGGATTCCTCGACCTGGACTAACAGGACGATCATCTCCGATAGATTGAGATGAGAATCACCTTCATTTGAACAAGAAAAAATACCGTATGAGTCATGCGGTATTTTTTCTTGTTTTTTCTCTCTTAATCAGATTTTTGCACTATCTTTGCAGCCGATGAAGAGGTCCCAATGTGGGTTTTTCAGAACCAGTCATGGAAAGAAGCAAAGAGATTTATAAGGTGACGCTGGTGGGTGCAGCCATCAACATGCTGCTGCTGATTTTCAAATTTGTGGCAGGCATCTGGGGACATAGTGCCGCCATGCTGGCAGATGCCATCCACTCATTGTCGGATTTTGTCACAGACGCCATCGTCCTGGTGTTTGTCCGTATCAGCGGCAAGCCCCAGGACAAGTCGCATGACTATGGTCACGGCAAGTATGAGACCCTTGCCATGACGATGATCGGCATAGCCCTTTTGGCAGTAGCCATCGGCATTCTCTACAGCGGTGTCATGAAAATCGTGTCATGGGCACAAGGAGAGCCCTTGGCATCACCCGGGAAGTTGGCCCTGTGGGCAGCTCTGTTGTCGATTGTACTGAAAGAAGGCGTCTACCACTACTCGATGGTGAAAGCCCGCCATCTGAACTCCCAGGCTGTGGAAGCCAATGCGTGGCATCACCGCAGCGACGCGCTGTCATCAGTCGGCACAGCCGTGGGCATCGGCGGCGCCATTTATTTAGGTCCACGCTGGACCGTGCTCGACCCTCTGGCCTCCGTCATAGTAGGTCTGTTCATCACCAAGGTGGCCATCGTTCTGCTTCGCAATGGCCTTGGCGACTTGATGGAGCAATCGCTCCCTGATGACATGGAAAAAGATATGCTGCATCTGGTGGCCTCACTGCCCGGCGTGGTTGAGCCCCATGACCTTCGTACACGGAGGATAGGCAACCGCTACGCCATCGAACTGCACATCTTGATGGATGGCGACATCACCTTGCGCGAAGCCCATGACAAGGCTTCGGAAGTGGAAGAGCTGCTGCGAAAGAAGTATGGCGAAGAGACCCATGTGGCCATCCATGTGGAACCAAGAGAAGAAAAATAGATATCATTATGGAATACACCGCCCGTTACCCATCCCCATTGGGAGACATCACGATGGCCAGTGATGGCACCCGGCTCATCGGACTCTGGTTTGGCGGTCAGCATTACTTTGCCGACAGCCTGTCATCCTCTCCTACAGAACGGCCCGACCTGCCTGTCTTCAACTTAGTCAGAGCATGGCTCGACACCTACTTCAGCGGTCAGGAGCCCTCTATCACCCCTCCATTACATCTGCGCGGCAGCGATTTCCGCCAACGGGTATGGTCACTCCTGCTCACCATCCCCTACGGTCACACGATGACCTACGGTGAGATAGCCCGCCGTCTCGGTTGCCGGTCAGCACAAGCTGTGGGAGGCGCTGTCGGCCACAACCCCATCTCGCTGATCATCCCCTGCCATCGTGTGATCGGGAGTGACGGTTCACTGACAGGCTATGCAGGCGGCCTCGACAAGAAGGAATGGCTTCTGAAAATGGAAGGCTGCACCAGAATTTTCTGACCGATGAGGAAAAGAGCAATACACCCTGAACACATCAACCAACCAAAAGATATTATAGAATAAACAAGATGAAACGATTATTATTTGCAGCAGCCTTGCTGATGAGCATGCTCTCTCAAGCAAAGGCAGAAGTAGACCCACAGTTTCACATCTATCTGTGCTTCGGCCAGTCAAACATGGAAGGGAATGCCCAATGGGAAACCATCGACAACCAGTATGTGGATCCCCGATTCCAGATGCTGGCCACGACCGCTTTCGATTCCCCCAAGCGCACGATGGGCCAATGGTATACCGCCTATTGTCCGATAGTCAGTCCGATGGGCAAATTAGGCATGTCAGATTATTTTGGCCGCACGATGGTCGCCGCGATGCCCTCCGATGTGAAAATAGGTGTTGTGGCCGTCGCCATGGGCGGTGCCCCCATTGAGATGTTTGACAAAGACAAATATCAGGCAAAGATCAACGAAGACCCCTCCGCCTGGCATGTGACCCTTGCCAACTGGTATTATGGCGGCAATCCCTACAAACGCCTGATCGATATGGCGAAGAAAGCCCAGGAAGTGGGTGTCATCAAAGGCATCCTACTCCATCAGGGCGAATCCAACAACACCCAACAAGACTGGCCGCAGAAAGTGAAAAAGATTTACAATGATATCTTGTCCGATCTCGGGCTCCAAGCCGAGGACGTGCCCCTGTTTGCCGGAGAGACGGAATATCAAGAAATGGGTGGTGTCTGTTGGGGTCACAATGCCGTCATCGCCCGTCTGCCCCAAGTCATCCCCACCGCTCATGTCGTGAGCGCGAAAGGCTGTCCCGGCAACGGTCAGGACGGATTTCATTTCAGTCCTGCAGGTTATAGGATGATGGGCAAGCGCTATGCCTTTGAGGCCCTCCGCGTGATGGGAAAAGCATTGAAAGTGGATGCCTCCTACACCCTGCCCGACAACCTGAAGAAGTTTTTCACGGCCAAGAGTCTTCAAAACGTCGGAGACCTCGTCATGAGGAAAGGCAGCAGCCGCAGTGTCTCCATCACGGCGACCTTCGAGGACGGTCACCAGGAAGACGTATCGAATGAGATAACTTATAGCGTCCCCGACTTCGTGACCGAGGAGGGCGGCAGGTTCACAGCCATCGAAGAAGGCACCGGCACGATCACCGCCACCTATACCGACTTCACCGGAAAATCTCTGAGTGTCACCTTCCAGGTGGAGAGCACGATGCAAGGCACCAATCATATCCTTGTGGTCAACAACGGCAGTGCCGGTCAGAACGCTTGGGACAAGCAATGCAACACCACGTTGAAGAAAGCGATGGTAAAAGGCAAGAACTACGTGGTGAAAGCCCTGATCAAGGCCGACAAGAGCGGAGACTGCGCTTTGTGGCCAATCTGGACGGGCAGTTCCAACAAGAACCAATGGGGCGGCAGCAACGACGTGCAGTATCTTTCCTCCTACCGTCTGACCTCGACCTTCAAGGAATATACCTGGAGTTTCAACGCCCAGTTCCCCAATGACAAGTTGCAGTTTGCCTTCGGTCTGATCGGCGGCAAGGTGTATTTCGATGATGTGTCATGCAAGGAAAAAGACAGCGACGAGGAAATGGTGGTGAATGGCGACTTTGAATCCGACGACCTCTCAAATTGGGAGATCATCAGTTGGGCCGGTCAGACGATGACGATCGAGGAAGACAACACCACCGGCATCCGTACCGTCCACCATGAGATGGTATCCACCGACAAGGGTCTCTACGACCTCTCGGGACGCCGTGTCTCCGGTGCCCATCCCCACAAGGGAGTCTATATTTCAAACGGCAAGAAAATCATCCTCCGCTGAGCGTTTTTATCTGCTGTCAGAGAATATTGGCGACAGCCAAAAAACAGGTTAAACAGTGGAGTCCAAAAACCATGTTTTTCAGCCCAGTAACAGCTGTCTGTGCTGTTGCTGGGCTGAAATATAAAAGCAACCAATAAGCAGAAGTTTTACGGACAAAGAGTGCTATTTTACAAATTTATTTATCATTATAATGCCCATAAGCAGAAAGAACAAGTACGATAACTTCCAAGTCTCGAATCTCATAGACAAGACGATGCTTTTTTGAAACAATTTGGCTCACACGCTTTAAGATAGGCGAGGTCTTCCTTCGCCCTATCAACAAAACTTATCTTATAAATCATAACGTATTGAGCCAAGCATTCATTTCTTCCATATTCTCAAAGGTAGTGACCTTACCTTGCTTTGCTTGCTCAAGTGATTCATCTATACGATGGAAGAATTCTTCTTTCGTAAAGAGTGCAGGGTCTTGCTTCAGCTTCACTATCCTACGCAAATATTTTGCCAGGCGGTTTAGCAGATTTTCGTCATCAGCTATAATGCCTATATTACGAAAAATCTCATCATTTAAGATTTCCTTTTGTATAGGTGACATATCAATTTCATTTTCTTTTTTGCAAATATAAGCAATAAATGCGAGCATACCAACATAATACGAATAAATCATTAATCAGAGTCAGAAAAATCAGCCATTATCAGAAAAAATTTTGAAAATGGCTGATTATCTGCTTGGTTCTTCATTCCAACCTAATCATTTCCAGATGAGGATGGCACTCTATACGACGACCCCGTCTATCACCTCTATCCTCTGCCTGTCTCCAACCATAATTGGAAGAAACGGTCGTAGATGCAGAAAACATTGTCGTTCTTGGTAATGAAATCCTTTTCCAAAAGACCTTTGACGGCAGAAACCACGGAGCTGGCTGAGGGAAGATGGTATTTGTGTACAAACTTGCCACCAGAGATGTTTTTTGCCTGTCCCTCTGCAGCGATGGCCAAAAACACATTGCGTTGTTTCTCTGGCATCTGACGT
>CADCQC010000398.1 GCA_902803455.1 uncultured Prevotellaceae bacterium | reverse complement strand
CCCTCTCTCCACACATGGTCGGGCGTATAGACAAAGAACTGCGTATCCCAGTCCTGAGAGGGATTGGCGACGGAATGCACCTTAATGCCACGAGAGCCGCCATATCCCACATTCTCGATGATCGTGGTGCTGAACTCTCCCCCCTTTTCGCCATCTTTCCCGACGAGGCATGTCACATCATCACCCTCACAGTTGCCATTCTTCACCCAATCCGTCCAATCCGATCCAGGCGTGAGGTTTTTGGGCTTCTCCGGCACGCTGCCATTGGTGGTATAGACAAGTGTTGCTCCTTCGGGTATCGCCACACTGAACGACAGGGTGTTGTTGAACACCTTACTGTCGAGGTTCACGACAGGAGGATCGAGTCTTTGTTGTGCGAAGGTCGCAGTGGCATTCGTTGCCCCGGGAGTGGCGTCATCGGTGAGTCCCCACGCTCCTGGGCCATCGGTCATCCTGGCGTATGCCGTACGGCTCAAGGCCTCAGGATACGTCTGGCTGACAATGAGTTGTCCGTCGGTATCACTGAGATAGACAGTGCCACCCTCACAATCGAGGCTGAAGGGTGCCTGTGTATTTTTGATTTCGAAAGATCCACACCAGATCACATTGAATCCTTTGGCCGGCACGCTGCCCATATTCCTGGGCATCTTCCAAAGCGTGAGGTTATCCGGGTCGTCACTGAGATACATCCCACCAAGGTCAACCGGTTGCTCGGTGGGGTTATAGATTTCTATCCAACTATCAAAATTGGTTGCGGGACTCATGACCGTCCCCACGTTGGAAGCCATTAACTCATTGATAATAAGGGCTGCGCTGACAAGTGTAGAGAATAGCATATTGAAAAGAATTATACATCAAAAAATAGGCATATCACCTGCAATTTCTTTATTTTGCAAAATTACGAAAGAAAAGACAAATCGTTTTCAACAATTGTTTCATAAGTTATACTTCTTGTAACATGGACGAATCCCCTTTCAAGAAGTCTTTCAATCGCAAACAATGTAGAAGCCTTTCAATCGTTAATGAAGTGAAAGAATTCTCATAAAATGTTGGCTCATAGAGGTTGGAATGGAGAAAATCATTATATTTGTGCAAATAATAACAAGTAAGAGACATGAAAACAAAATGGATATTGATGATGGCATTCTTGATGACAGGAATGACCATCCTTGCAGCCGACAAGCATGAGGCACCCATCAAACAAGTGACCGTGTTTACAAATGGAGCACAGGTGGAAAGATCGCAGTCGCTCAACCTCACGGCAGGTGAACAGACCATCACATTCACCGGCCTGTCACCCTATACCGCTGTGAAAAGCATGCAGATGCATGCGAGAGGCAAACTGACCGTCATCGGCGTGAATTACCGTAAGGCCTATCCCGACAGCATCAAACAGGTGCGTCGACTGAAGGAAGCGAGGGAGAAGGTGAAGGCAGCCGAAGACCAGGAACACCAACTGAAGGCACAGCGTGAGGTAGTGGAGTCGCAACTGGAGATGGTGAAAACCAACTGCTCTGTGGGCAACCGCACAGCAGTCACTCCGCTCGCCGGTATCAAGGAAATCAACAACTACTATTCCCAAGAACTTCTCACCCTGAAGAAAAAACTCATCTCCATCGACGAGGAGATGGTGAAAGCGAAAGAGCAACGGCAACGGTTGGCGCAGATCGCCGACTCCATCGCCCGCCTTCATCTCGACGCTGTAACAGAGATGGATGTGAAGGTCAGTGTCAGTCAGGCGTGCCGTGCTGAGTTCGACCTTTCCTATTACGTGAAGAATGCCGGCTGGTATCCCACCTACGATGTCAGGTCTGAGGGAACGTCACGCCCACTGCAACTCTCCTATAAGGCCAACATTTTCCAAAACACCAAGGAAAAATGGGACAACGTGCTGGTGAAACTCTCCTCCGCCAACCCCAACCGTTCGAACGTGGCACCCGAATTGCGCACCTACTGGCTCGATTACGGCCGTCAGGCCCCACATTATGACCAGAGTAATGATGAAAGCGGTGTCTCTGGAGTGGTGACAGATGAGAAAGGAGCTCCCATTATCGGCGCCACGGTGATGGTCGTGGGAACCAAACTCGGCACAGTGACCGATTTTGAAGGGCACTACTCCATCACCCTCCCCAAGGACAAGAAACAATTGACGTTCACCTATGTCGGATACGTTCAACAAACCAAACAGGTAAACGGCCCGACGCTGAATGTAAGGATGAGAGAGGACAACATTGCTCTTAACGACGTCACCGTCGTAGGATACGCTACAGATGCCGTGCCAGGACAAATAGCCGGTGGCAGCTCCAGAGCATCCGCCAAGCGAAAGGCCCAAATGGAGGAACCGATGGAAGCCATGAGTGCAGAGGTAATGGAAGAAAGCGAGATCATCCAAGTGCAGGAACAGAAAGCACAGTTTGGCTATGAATTCGACATCAAACAACCGCTCACCCTGCTCTCCAACGGTAAAGTAACGGTCACCGAGGTCGCCCGCTACCAGTTGCCCGCCACCTATCAGTATGTGGGAATCCCCAGGGCAGACAAAGATGCTTTCCTCGTGGCAGACGCCACCGGATGGGAGAACATCAACCTGCTGGAGGGAGAGGCCAACGTGTATTTCGACAACTCTTTCGTGGGCAAGACCATCCTCGATCCCAGCGAGTTGGGCGATACCCTCCACTTCTCCTTGGGACGTGACAACGGCATCCGCATCCAACGAACGAAGGTGGCAGAGAAATCCACCCGCAAACTACTCGCCTCATCACAAGAGCAGAACATGACCTGGCGCATCACGATAAAGAACACTCGCAACGAGGCCATCACCATGACACTCAAGGATCAGATTCCCGTCTCGCAAAACTCTGGCATCACCGTGACGACAGAGGAACTCAGTGACGGCAAGTTGGATAAGGAGAAGGGCATCATCACATGGCTACTGCATCTCCAGCCCAACGAACAGAAAGACCTGATTGTGGAGTATCGGGTGAAATACCCCAAAAACCGCAGACTCATCGTGGAATGAGCCCCATGGGAACAGGATCACCGGCCATATCACCACGCCCAACATCGACAATGACCATTAGAAAAAGGTTATAGAAGATAATTTCAAACAAAAAAAGGAACCGCTCTAGCGATTCCTTTTTTTGCGGAAAGTGAGGGATTCAAACCCCCGATACCCGTAATGGGTATACCGGATTTCGAGTCCAGCGCATTCGATCACTCTGCCAACTT